>JAEXPO010000596.1 GCA_023446675.1 Bacillota bacterium
GTGAAAGGCCTTGCGGGGCTTATTAATACGGGCGCGGGGGTTAAAATCGCCACTGCCACGGAAGAGCTTTTGGAAGCCGTTCGGAAATACAGTCCTGTCGCAGGAAAAATAATAATCAATCAGGTGCTTGATTCAGTCTCCTATTTGAAAAAAATCTGTGAGGACTGTCATTATATAGAAGGTGAAAAGGTTTCCGCCGATATTGAAAATCATGTTCGCAGTCTGGAACGGCAGAAGACGGAAATCTATCTTGAATCAAGGCAGCCTTTGGGCAAGGAGCTGCGCATCGGTGAGATCCTTGTGGAGGAAGGGGCTATTGTACGTTCCGATGTGGAGGATGTGCTTCGCAAGCAAAGCGAAATGTACAATAAAATGAAGTTCGGCGAAATCGTTCTTCGCGAAAAGAAGGTGGATGCCTCCGAAATTATTAAGGCCATACGCCTTCAGAAGGTACGCAATTCCGGTGTGCCGGATCAGTATGTTAAAATTCCGCTGGAACGGCTGGATCAAATCATTGGAATTATTAATACCGTAAGCGGTGTCTACGACTCGGTCAGAGACGAGGCCGTGCTCCGGTTCGGCAGCAACGATTCCCTTACCATTGAAGCCTCCAAGGCCTTCCATCTTCTCGATGACGTACGCAGCATACTCAAGGAGCTTCGGATGGTTACCCTTCAGCAAACCTTTCAGAAGCTGACACGGGTAGCTTGTTCCCTTATTGAGGAAAAGCATCTGGAGATCATGTTTTCCACCATGGGTGAGAACATGGAGGTGGATAAGGAAATCGCCGATAAAATTTCAAATCCCATGGGGGAGCTGGTGCGCCTTATTCTTGAAAAAGCTTACTCCGACGGGGAAAACAGGGAGAAGAAGTTTGGAAGCCTTGAAATTGTCGCCTATGAAGAGGCGGACAAAATTCACATTGCCATAACCGGCGATTCCTGTGTGGATATTGAGGAGCTCACCGGGGATTCGGTGTACCTGGATGCGGCGTCCAAGCTGAAGGTGCTTAAATGCGAGCTTTCCGCCGATGACATGAGCAGCGAAGGCATTCGTGTTGAAATTAAAATTCAAAGATAAAGCACCGGCAATCCTTAAAAGATAAGCAAATAGGCAAAGCCTTCGCGGATGTCCATACTAAGATGCCGCGAAGGTTTTTTTGCATCCGTCAGACATTTAAAGGCTAGGATGCCTACTATGACATAGGGTATCAAACCCTGTCTGAAACCGGCAAAAATTTGCCATAAGAAGGGCAATCCCCTTGACAAAGGTGCCGCACAATGCTATTTTAAAAATAGCGTTAGCACTCAATGAGTGAGAGTGCTAACAATACAACGGGAGGTGAAGCCATGGTATGGGAAAATGAACTCAACGAAAGAAAAAAGCAGATATTAAAGTCTATCATAGACGATTATATACTGACGGCGCAGCCCGTTGGTTCAAGGACAATCGCCCGTAAGCATGAGCTGGGCCTGGGTTCTGCAACAATACGCAACGAAATGTCCGACCTGGAGGAGCTGGGCTATATTTCTCAGCCTCACACCTCGGCGGGGCGTGTTCCTTCCGATAAGGGCTATCGCTTTTATGTGGATCATTTGATGCAGGTTCACTCACTGGCCAACGAAGAGATGCTCAGAATACGTAAAGCTATGGATGAGCGCATTGAGGAGCTCAGTGATCTTATAAAGAGAGCGTGTAACCTGGTCTCCTCCGTGACAGGCTACACCACGGTGGTTTTAACACCTCAGGCATCCCGCATTTTAATTAAATCCGTACAGCTGGTTGCCGTGGATGAAAGGCGTATTCTGGTTGTGGTGGTTGCAGGGGGAAGCGTGGTTAACAATAGGCTTATCAAGCTTGAAAACCCCTACGAGGTGGAAGATCTTCCGGCCATATCCAACGCCATTAATAAGCTTGTGTCGGGGAAAACCATCAACCAGATAACCCTGCCCATGCTGGTAGATCTTCAAAGCAGTCTGGGAAGCCAGTGCCAGCTTATACTGCCGGTTATGGAAGCCGTGCAGGAATGCGTGAAGCGAATTGAAAGCACCGACGTCTTTTTAGACGGTATAACCAATATACTCAACTATCCTGAGTTCAGCGATTTATTCCGGGCAAGAGAAATCCTGGAGCTTCTAAAGGAAGAGGAGGTTATCGCGGCTCTTGTGAAAAGCAGCATTAAAAAGCAGCATCTGGATGTTCGTATCGGCAGCGAAAACGAAAGTGATCAGATGAAGGATTTAAGTGTGGTAACCGCCGTCTATGGGCGTGAAGGAGCCGACTATGGCACCATCAGCGTTATCGGGCCCACCCGGATGGCCTATGGAAAAGTGGTTTCCTCAATTCAATACATGAGGGAGCTTTTAAACAAGGAAGTCATAAGAATTTTTGGAGACGAGCCCTATTAGGTTGAGTCATTGGGCAGGCCGTTTGCGCCGTACTTTAGAATGGCTGAAGCGGGCTATGCCCGCAGCCCAATGGATTGGAAGCGCCGATGAAGCAACTTGCTTTTTATGGGTACTTCTCAGCTATAAGGTATAAATATCATTACTTGAAAGGAAGAACCGGGAATGACGAATTCAAACGAAAACGGCAACCCTGAGATTAAGTTGCCGGAGGAACCTGAAGTAACACCCTGCGGAAATGAAAACCCACAGGTGAATGAAGGTGGGGAAGAAGCAAGCTCGGAGATGAACACAATTAAGGAACAATTAGCAAAAAAGGAAGCAGAGCTCAAGGAATGGTGCGACCGGTACCAGCGTCTTGCGGCAGAGTTTGATAATTTCAGAAAACGTACCCAGAAAGAAAAGGAAAAACTTTACTGCGATTCTCTCGCAGATGTAGTGACTAAATTTCTGCCGGTTGCGGATAATTTGGAAAGAGCCCTCAGTGCTTCCGAAGCACAGGGAAATACGGATGTACAAAGCCTGAAGGATGGCGTGGCCATGGTATTCAGGCAGTTCAATGAAATTATGGATAAACTGGATGTAAAACCCATTGAGGCGGTGGGGCAAACCTTTGATCCCAGTCTTCACAATGCTGTCATGCATGTTGAGGATGACAGCCGAAGCCACGGAGAAATCGTGGAGGAATTCCAGAAAGGCTATACTTACAAAGGAGAAACAGTGATACGACACTCCATGGTAAAGGTAGCAAACTAGTTCGGGCTATGCCCGCAATCCAATGGATACGAAGCTTCAATAAAATATCTTGTTTTTTTATTGGATCTTCTGAGCAATAGGGCACTAAAGAAGCTTTCTTTGATCTTAACTCATATACAAGATTTTAATCTATAAATTAGGAGTGATTATTAATGGCTAAAGTAATAGGCATAGACCTTGGTACAACCAATTCCTGCGTCGCTGTTATGGAAGGCGGCGAGCCCGTTGTAATACCTAATGCGGAAGGAAACCGTACAACCCCTTCGGTGGTTGCATTCTCCAAAACGGGTGAAAGGCTTATCGGCCAGGTAGCCAAGCGCCAGTCCATAACCAATCCCGAAAGAACCGTTATCTCTATTAAGAGAGATATGGGTACTGACAAAAAGGTCAAAATAGACGACAGAAATTACACACCTCAGGAAATCTCCTCCATGATCCTGCAGAAGCTGAAGGCCGATGCGGAAGGATATTTGGGAGAAACCGTAACTCAGGCCGTTATTACCGTTCCCGCCTACTTCTCCGACGCACAGCGCCAGGCAACCAAGGACGCGGGTAAAATTGCCGGTCTTGAGGTTTTAAGAATCATCAACGAGCCTACGGCAGCAGCCCTTGCCTATGGCCTTGACAAGGAGAATGATCAGAAAATTCTGGTGTTCGATTTGGGCGGCGGAACCTTCGACGTCTCCCTCCTTGAAATTGGCGACGGCGTATTTGAAGTGCTTGCAACCAACGGCAACAACCGTCTGGGCGGCGATGACTTCGATCAAAGAGTCATTGACTGGCTGGCCGACAATTTCAAGCGCGAAAACGGCATTGATCTGAAAAACGATAAAATGGCTGTACAGCGTTTAAAGGAAGCTGCTGAAAAAGCTAAAATCGAGCTTTCCGGCGTAACCCAGTCCAACATTAACCTGCCCTTTATTACCGCTGATGCCACCGGCCCCAAGCATCTGGACACCACCCTTACCCGCGCCAAGTTTGACGAGCTGACTGCGGATCTTGTGGAAAAAACCATGGGACCCACCCGTCAGGCGCTTTCCGATGCAGGTCTTTCCCCCGGTGAAATTGACAAGATTCTTCTGGTGGGCGGTTCTACCCGTATTCCTGCTGTTCAGGATGCGGTTAAGAAGTTCCTCGGCAAGGATCCCTTCAAGGGGATCAACCCTGACGAATGTGTTGCCGTAGGCGCCGCTATTCAGGCCGGTGTTCTCTCAGGTGAGGTTAAGGATCTCCTGCTTCTGGATGTTACACCTCTGTCCTTGGGTATTGAAACCCTTGGCGGCGTGTTCACCAAGCTGATTGATAGAAACACAACCATTCCTTCCAAGAAGAGCCAGGT
>JAEXPO010000644.1 GCA_023446675.1 Bacillota bacterium
GGCATAGGTCCAGGGCTCCTTTTCATCGGCCTCATAACGGACTACCGTGTCCGGCCATATAAGAAAGCCGTCATTGGCCTTAAGGCTGTAGCGTTCGCCCTGAATATAAAAGGTACCCTTTCCAGACAGAATATAATGCATGTTAAAATGATCCCTTACCGCAGGGCCCCAGCCATAGCCGGGACTGCACTCCTCAAACCCGCAGCGGTAAACGTTAAGATCGGTGTTATCCTTATTGGAAAAGGTGTATTTTTCTAGCATACCCATCACCTTCCATACAACATAAGCACATATTCTCGTAACATTGTAACATGGACGGAAGCGGCAGGGCAATCTATAATGAAACCGTAATCTCTTAAGCTTAAGAGGAACTTAAAAGCAAAAGCGAAGTGCTTAATAAACGACATTTTAAATGGAAAGGGCGAAACGAAATGGCTGAATTACGCTGGCATCCACTCATCAAGGATTGGATAATGATTGCCTCACACAGGCAGGACAGACCCCAGATGCCCAAGGACTGGTGTCCCTTCTGTCCTTCCGGAGGGAAGGTACCGGATTATGAGGTTATGGAATATGACAATGACTTTCCCGCACTCATGCAGAATCCTCCCCAACCGGATCCCGTAGCCAACGACTTTTTCAAGGTGGCACCGGCCTACGGCAAGTGCGAGGTGGTTCTCTATTCTCCCCAGCATACCATCACTTTGCCCGAGCTTCCGGAAAGCCATGTGCGCAAGCTGGTGGATTTGTGGATCGAGCGCTATGAGCTTATGATAAAGGATGAAAACATTAAGTATGTCTTTATTTTTGAGAACCGGGGCGAAGTGGTGGGGGTAACCATGCCCCATCCTCACGGCCAGATTTACGGGTATTCCTACATTCCCAAAAAGCTGGAGCTGGAGCTGGAAGCCTGCAAGGAGCACCATGATGCCCACGGAGAATGCCTGATCTGCAAAATGCTGGAGGAGGAAAAGGCCTTTGAGCAGCGGGTCATCTTTGAAAATGAGGATTTTACCGTGATTCTGCCCTTCTTTTCCGAATACCCCTACGGCGTCTATATCCTTGCAAGAAACCACAAGCAGAACCTGTCCCAGCTTTCCGAAAGGGAAAAGGACAGCCTGGCAGGCATTGTGAGACAAACGGTAGGCATGCTGGATTCCCTTTTCGACAGTCCCTTTCCCTATATGATGTGTATGTACCAGGACCCTGTAAACAGCGGCGATTACTCGGAGCATTACCATTTCCATATTGCTTTTTACCCACCCATGCGGTCCCAGGCCAAGCAGAAGTTCAACGCTTCCAGTGAAACCGGCGCCTGGGCCCACTGCAACCCCACCGCGCCGGAGGAAAAGGCTTTGGAGCTTCGGGCAGCCTATGAAAAATTTATGCTGAAGGATAAGAAAGGGGAATAAAAGGATGGCCACAAACACCATTGAAAACCTTATTGAGAAGTTTATCGGTTATTTTGGCGGAGATAAGGCGGGTATCCGGGTGTTTACCTCACCGGGCCGGGTGAATCTCATCGGAGAGCATACGGATTATAACGGAGGCTTTGTGTTTCCTGCCGCCCTTACTCTTGCCACCACCCTGGTGGCCCGTCCCAGAAGCGACCGGAAGATTAATTTAATTGCCACGGACCTTGAAATCATGGTCAACGGGGATCTTGACAATCTGCAGGCCTTCAGGGATATTAAATGGGGAAATTACCAGCTTGGGGTTGCCGACGAGCTTCAAAAGGCCGGTTATCCCATCACAGGCTGTGATTTGCTGTACGACGACAGGGTACCCCTGGGTAGCGGCCTTTCCTCCTCGGCAGCCATTGAGGTAGCAACCGCAGTAGCTCTGGTCAGCCTTGGCGATAAGGAATATAGAAAGACAAAAACCGTGGACCTCATAAAAATGGCCCTTATTTCACAAACCGCGGAGCACAATTATATAGGTGTGAAATGTGGCATTATGGATCAGTTTGCCTCTGCCATGGGTAAAAAGGACATGGCTATTTTCCTGGACTGCCGGGATTTGGCTTACGAGTGGGTGCCTTTAAAGCTTGACGGCCACGCCATTGTGATTGCCAATACCAATAAAAAGCGCAGCCTGGGGGAAGGCAAATACAATGAGCGCAGGGCCGAATGCGAGGCAGGCCTTGAAATTCTTAAAAAGGCACTGCCCCAGGCCACCTGCCTTCGGGATGTGTCCGCTGCCGAATTTGAGCAGCATAAGGGGCTTATTAAAGACGGAACCATCCTAAAGAGGGTGGAGCATGTGGTTATGGAGGACGACAGGGTTCTTCTTTCGGTTAAGGCTCTCAAGGAGGGCGAGCTGGTGGCCTTCGGACAGCTTATGAACCAATCCCACGATTCTTTGCGGGACCTCTACGAGGTTACCGGCAAGGAGCTGGACACCCTGGTTGAGGAAGCCAGAAAAATTCCCGGAGTTCTGGGCTCCCGGATGACGGGTGCGGGCTTCGGCGGCTGTACCGTCAGTATTGTAAAGAATGAAGCGGTGGACACCTTTATTGAGAAGGTAGGAGCTGCCTACAAGGAAAAAATCGGATATGGAGCTTCCTTCTATGTCTCCGATATCGGAGACGGAGCCAGGGAGCTGGCCCTTCCCGAATAAACCCGGGAGAGCCGTTATAGAAAGGACGGATAACATGAGCATACTGGTTACCGGCGGAGCCGGCTATATCGGCAGCCATACGGCAGCGCGCCTTTTGGAGCGCGGGGAAGACGTGGTGGTGGTGGATAACCTTCAAAAGGGCCATAAGGACGCCTTAAAGGGCGGACGCTTCTATGAAGGGGATTTAAGAGACAGCTCCTTTCTGGATACTGTTTTTCAAAAGGAGAAGGTGGAGGCGGTCATTCATTTTGCCGCTGAATCCCTGGTGGGTGAAAGTGTTGAAAACCCGCTTAAATACTATAATAACAATGTGGGGGGAACTCAAAACCTCCTGGTAAAAATGAACGAATACAAGGTAAAGGCCATTGTTTTCTCCTCCACCGCCGCAACCTACGGCGAGCCGGAGAGCTCACCCATACTGGAAAGCGACAGAACCAGCCCCACCAACCCATACGGGGAAACCAAGCTGGCTGTGGAGAAGATGCTTAAATGGAGCGATAACGCCTATGGCATAAAATATGTGGCCCTCCGCTATTTCAATGCGGCAGGCGCCCATGAAAGCGGCGCTATCGGTGAGGATCACACGCCTGAAAGCCATCTTATACCGCTAATTTTACAGGTGGCGCTGGGAAAAAGGCCGCACATTCTCATTTATGGTAATGACTACCCTACTCCCGACGGAACCTGCATCAGGGACTATGTTCATGTGACGGATCTGGCCGACGCCCATTTGCTGGCTCTGGATAAGCTGAGAACCGGCGGAAAGAGTGACATCTACAATCTGGGAAGCGGAACAGGCTTTTCGGTTTTGGAGGTGGTAGAGGCTGCCAGACGTGTTACAGGAAGAGAAATTCCCGCGGTTACAGGCTCCCGTCGTCCGGGCGATCCGGCGGTGCTTGTGGCTTCCTCCTCCAAAATTCGCACAGAGCTTGGCTGGAATCCGGCCTATGATAATCTTGAAAAAATCCTGTCCTCCGCCTGGAAATGGCATGTGAATCATCCCAACGGCTACCGGGACAAACAGACAGGGGTTTAAGGGGACAAACAGGCCTCGTACTTAAAAACAAGGGTAATACCTTTTAATAAGACAAGTCGGCCTCTCATTAAAGCCGGCACACTCTTTAAAGCAGAAACGGATACCTCCGTAAAAGGGGTATCCGTTTTTTTAGGCTATATATTACGCCTTGCGCCTCACCGGCACAAAGACCGAAGAGCAGTTGGCCTGACGGAAGCGTGCGATAACCTTGCGGGTGTTATCAAACTCAAGCTCCGGGTGATCCCTGAAATACAGTCTGTCCATATGATTAAAGGCCACATGATAGGGCATGGAGGGATTGTCGCCGTTAAACTCCGCCTGAGTGACATGGACATACATGCCGCCTGGCAGCGTTATTTTCTCTACGCAGTCCGGAAGCCCGTCAAAGGAGATGACCCTGGAACCGAAGCAGCTGGCATAGCCGCCTTCCACGTCAATGGGAAAACCGTAATAGTCCGATTTATAGTAGCGGGCAAGGCCTGTTTTATAAACCTCCTCCTGTACCTTAAAATA
>JAEXPO010000636.1 GCA_023446675.1 Bacillota bacterium
TGGGGTTTTGACAGAAATCGGGATGGTGAGGTCGCAGCATGGCAATAAATAGAACAATAAAGTACAGAGAATTGTATAAAATACGGAACGAAAAAACCGGTGAGATCCACGACGGCTTTGATCAGGAATGGTATAAAGGCCACTGGCAGCGTCTTGCAGGATGCGGCCCCACGGTTTTCTCCACTATTTATTATTATCTCAACCGTACGCTTGAGGAAATAAAGGAGGAAAACGAGCCCATAAGCAGGGAACGCTGCATTGAGCTGATGGAAGAGGTGTGGAACCATGTAAAGCCCTCCTTTCACGGTGTATCGTCTACAGAAATGTTTTTAAAGGGTGTGGCCTCCTATAAGAAATTTAAGAATCAGGAGCTTGTCCACCATTCTATGGATATTGCAAAAAATCCTTCGGATCGTCCTCCGTTTAAGGCTCTTTTGACCTTTTTGGATGAAGCCCTTGAAAAGGACACCCCTGTCGCTTTTTTAAACCTTCATAATGGTGATGAAAAGGTTCTGGATGCCTGGCACTGGGTTACGCTCATTGCCCTGGAATACGATGAAGAAGGCAGCTTCGCCTTTGCCGAAATACTGGATGAAGGCAAAATTAAAAAAATCGATCTTTTGCAATGGTACAATACCACCACCCTGGGAGGGGGCTTTGTGAGCTTCGAACCCCTTGCCGCCAAGAGCTGACGGACTGTGACCTTAAACCTGGAGCTTTCGCTCTAATTAGCGGGCCTGTCCCTGCGTATTTGAAAAAAATGCCTTCGATAGCCAATAAAGAGGATATAGCCTAATATTGCTCCTATAGTGTTCATAATAATATCATCCACATCAAAGGCTCTTCCCCGGTTTCCCAAGAAGCCTGTAAGCAGCTGCACGGTTTCAATGCCCAATGAAAAGCTGAAGCAAAACAATACATTTCTGCCAAAGCGCCCAAAGGGCTTCCATAATACCGGAAGCATAAATCCCATGGGCAATAAAAGGATGCCGTTTCCGCCAATATTTTTTATCCAGAACAAAATCATGTAGGCATAACCTTCCAGATTTGTATTTCTGAGTATGTAAGCTATTTTGTTATAGGTGGGAAAAATAGGTATTATATTTATGGAAACCTCATTTTCCACCAGCTTTCCATTTTCCCAGTACATATAAAAGGGAAAAAGGGTTACTGCAAAAACACAAATGAGGTAGAGAAAAAACAGGTGTAGCAAAAGCTCTCTTCCTGCCGAAGGCTTATTCCTCCTGCCGACAGAAGTACGATTGTAAAGGAAACGTATAATAAACCATAAGGGTATGCTTGTTAGTAATAAAAGCTCTCTGCTAATTCCAAATCCCATTGAATTTACTCCAAAGTGAACCTTGTTTACTTCATTCAGCTTGTTTATTTCATTCAGTTTTTTTATTATAGCAGATTCACTTTAAAAGATAAAAGAATGGCATTTTATTGCCCCGGTGGAAGAACAAAGACAACGGACAGAAATGCTCAGCATTATCAGGGCTCCTTTTTGCTTCCTTAACAGCTCTAAAGCTTAAATAATCCTGTTTGCCTGTTATGATATTAATGGGTATCACGTTTATTTGACATGATTGAGAATAATTGCTATGCTAGGTGTGTCATGTAAACGTGACACAGGAGGATTTCATTGAAAAATAAAATTAAGGAGCTGCGGGAACTAAGGGGATTAACACAAAAGCAGCTAGGCGAAAAGGTCGGTGTTTCCCGCCAGGCGATTAACGCCATTGAGACAGGTAAATTTGACCCTTCCATCTGGCTGGCTTATGATATCGCCCAACTGTTTAATTCAGCCATTGAAGAGATATTTGATTTTAAGGCAAGTGCTCGGAAATAAAGGTCCTGCACCCCTTTATTGCATGGTAAAAACAAAATTCAAAATAAATCAAAGTAATCCTTTACGACTCTTGTATCATCAAAATGAATGGCTCTGTCAGAAAAAACCTGGTAGGTTTCATGTCCTTTTCCCGCTATAAGAACCGTATCCCCGGCACCAGCCCTTTCCAATGCCTTTTTAATAGCCCATT
The DNA here is from genome assembly GCA_023446675.1 of Bacillota bacterium. GTDB lineage: Bacteria > Bacillota > Clostridia > DSM-8532 > DSM-8532 > DTU059. The sequence continues at coordinate 2,043 of JAEXPO010000636.1, forward strand.
CACGGCCAAGCAGGATTTCATGGGGGCAGTCGGTTTCTTTTACCCCCTGTTCAATATCCCTGGCAATAGCCAGAGGATCCTCCAAACGGGGATTATCATTGGTGATAATAACATAATCGGCCCATTGCCCGGCGATTTTGCCCATTATCGGCCTTTTGTCCCTGTCCCGGTTGCCGCCGCAGCCAAAAACCGCCGTAATTTTTCCGCCTCCCATATCCTTTATGGTGCGAAGAACATTCTCCAGGCTGTCGGGATTGTGAGCATAATCAATAATAACCTGAATTCCCTTGGAATTGGGTATGACCTCAAACCGTCCCTTAACCCCTTCAAGAGCACTAAGGCCTTGCGCAATAGCTTGTGGTGAAAGGCCGCGGAGAAAGCAGGCACCTGCCGCAGCCAGGGCATTGTATACGCTGAACAAACCGGGTACCTTTAAGCTTACCTCCTGCTTTTCTCCGGGAAAGCAAAGAGTAAAACGTACACCGTTGAGCTTCTGCTCAATATTCTCCGCCGTTAAATCGGCAGGCTTCTTAATACCGAAGGAGAGAATTTTCTTCTCGCCGGAAACCTTTAAAATGTCGTGGAAAACAGGATCATCTGCATTGGCAACCACCTGGCGGCACTTTTCAAATAGAAGCAGCTTGGCGTTTTTGTAATTTTCCATGGTTCCGTGCTCGTCAAGATGGTCCTGGGATAAATTGGTGAATACCCCTATTTCAAAATGACAATCGTCAACCCTGCTGTTTACAAGAGCAATGGAGGTCACCTCCATTGCAACAGGATTTACCCCGTCATCTGCCATTTCTCTTAACATGGACTGAAGCTCCAGCGCATCCGGTGTGGTGGGATTTATTTTATCGGCCCGAGCCTTTTTGCTTCCGTACCGGTTTTCAATGGTTCCAATAACTCCCGCCTTATAACCCGCTTTTTCAAAAATTCCCGCAATATACCAGGAAACCGAGGTTTTCCCCTTGGTTCCCGTAATACCGATAAGCGACAGGGCTTTTGAGGGCTCGCCGTAATACAGGCTGGCAATGCGCGCCATGGCCTTGCGCGTATCCGGTGTGACAATCAGTGTCACCCTGGGAGGCAGCTCCGGAAGCAGTCTTTCAGCCACCAGAACAGAAGCTCCCCCTTCCACTGCCTGAGCTGCAAAGGTATGCCGGTCCACATTCTTGCCTTTGACACAGATGAATAAGCCTCCTGGGCGTACCTTTCTTGAATGCCACGCAACAGAAGTAACCGCCGTATCCTCCGATCCCTGTACAACACGATATTCCAAGCCTTTGAGCAAATCCTTAACCTGCATACCTTCTTCTCTCCCTTTTCACTTGCCAAACGGCTTATTTTACAAGTAAAAGCCTTTGTTATCCTTCACTATTATCTTATTTAAATTTTTCGCATAATAATCGGCAATTAATGCTTGAATTGTTGCAAAAGATGCAATAATATAATTGCCATGGAAGGGATGATGGAGTCCGAATTTTATCCAAAGAGAGGCTATCTTAAGGAAGATTTTTTGTTCTTTCATTTAAGGGATCAAAAGGGCGAGTCCTTTGAGTATCATTATCACGATTTCTACAAAATGATCTTTTTTCTTGAAGGACAGGTGTCCTATCTTCTTGAGGGCAGAACCTACCGCCTGGAGCCCGGCGACATTCTTTTTGTCACCGACAGGGATATTCACAAAGCGGTTATAGATACCCATGTCCCTTATGAGCGCATGGTGCTGTGGTTTAATCCCCGGTTCCTCCCAATGATTGGGGAAGCCGGCTTTTCTCATACCGAATGCTTCGATGCGGCATCGGATAAAAAGCAAAATCTCCTTCGTCCGTCCCAGGAAGACGATCGCCTTATAAGAAGGCTTCTTGGGGATATGAAAACGGCCTTCCAAACATCTGCCCCCGGCTCAAAAACAGAAAAAAATGCTCTGTTTATGCTTCTCATGGTCCGTATAAACCGGATCTTTCAAAAGGAAGGCGCCGCCTTTGCCGAGCCCAACGGCCAATACGACGAAACCATTCAGAAGGTTATTAATTATATTGAAAGGAATTTGCAGGGGGATCTGTCCATCGATACTCTCTCCGGCCAGTTTTATATCAGCCGCTATACTCTCATGCACAAATTCAAGCGTGAGACGGGCTTTACACTTCATCACTTCATCCTCCAAAAGAGACTTCTACTTGCTGCCAGCCGGCTTAAAAACGGAGCGTCCATTACCGATACCAGCTATGCCTGCGGTTTTACGGATTACTCCGTGTTCATGCGTGCCTTTAAGCGATTCTACGGTGTTGCTCCCAGGGAATATGTCAAACAATACTTGGAATAAACTTTACTATTCCCTTTGGGCAATAATAGAGATTGACTTATTTGTGCATAAACCCGTCCGGCCCCTGTTAAAATAGAATTTTAAAAGATGGTTAAGCCAAAGGATGTATAAAGCAAATGAAGCCTGTAACCCCGAATGAAATCCAGGGAATTGAGATAGTGTTACCCAAGCGCTCCTATTTTGAAGGATGGTATTTTAAGCATCAAAAAGGGAAAAACACCCTTGCCCTTATTGTGGGCTTTTCCACGGAAGGGACGGGCGAGCCATCCGCCTTTGTTCAGGTAGTTACCAATGACTGCTCCTATAATATCCCATATCCTATTTCCCAGTTCCACGGTCACAGAGAGCGCCCGGGAAGCCCGGAGAGTCTCCGCCTTTTTGTGGGAAGGAGCCTTTTTTCAGGAAAGGGATTGGATCTTTATCTTGATGGACCGGGAATATCCGTTAAAGGCAGCCTGCTTTTTGGAAGACTCCACCCTCCCGCTTCGGATATTATGGGGCCATTTCGCTTTGTACCCCGAATGGAATGCAACCATGGCATTTTAAGTATGTACCATAGCCTTTCGGGAGAGATTCAAGTAAACGGCGAACGGTTTGATTTTAACGGCGGAACCGGTTACATTGAAAAGGACTGGGGCCATTCCTTTCCCGAAAACTATCTCTGGGCTCAGTGCAACACCTTTGAGC
>JAEXPO010000027.1 GCA_023446675.1 Bacillota bacterium
CCGCTGTTTTCAAGCTTTGAGAAAAACTATAAATGGGATGAAAGCATCCGGCAGATTCTTTTGAGAAAGGCAGTGGAAGAAAAGTCTTCCTCCAATGCGCCTCAAAACAATGCCGCTACTCCTGTAAAGACCCCGTCTTTTGCCGACAGGCCAAGGGCGAACGTTTTAATGGATGAGACGGAAAACAAGGGGCCGGAGACTGCAGCCATTCCGCTGCAAAATAAAAATGAAAAGGCCAAGGAGCCGGCGAATAATTCTTCGGGCTCAGGCGCCAAAAGCGGAGACGGTCCGGTTTCCAATAACAGCAGCATTGCCGGGCAGGGCCAAAAGGCCAATGACCGGGAAGAGAATCATAACGATTATCCCGAGTATCAAAGGGGACATATTTTCCGAAGCAATTTGTCCGACAACGAAAATCAGGCTGCCTCCAGGCAGGAAGCCAATAATTCCACCAATTCCTCAGGGGATACGGCTAAGGCAAATGAGGGTTCGGGAAATCGGAGCACACGCTGCGATATGGAAAAGCTGGAAACCATGCTTATCAATAATTATGAGGGCTTTGAGCCGTTCAATAAGCCCAGCCGGGGATATACCTGGTACAGGGTGTCGGATCTGGCGAAGCTTAGCAATATTATGTATACCTGCGGCGTTAACGTTCCTGTTTTCGCCAATCCGAAAATTTTGGTGGGCCTTTTTAAATATAAGCACATCCTTGCAGGGCTCTATAAAGGAGAGGATCGTTCGGTTTACTTTGTCATCGGCGTACCCGCCAAGGACGACCAGGATAATAAGCCCTTTGAGAATGCCTGCCGGTGGGTGGGGCTCTATCAGAGCGATATAAGGGATCTGGGCGGCTATTGGCTGGTTTATGTCAGCATGAAATCCGGGGAGATTGTGGTTTAGACCTGCCATTGACAGGCTTGTCTAATAAAAGTAGACTAAGTAGGTGTTAGCTAATATTACTTTAAACCTTAAGAAACTAAAGTAATTTAAATTGTATGGATAAACAGGAGAGAACAATCATGGATTTGGGAATTGCCCGCTATATTGATCATGCCGTTTTAAAGCCTGAACTCAGCCGGGATGAAGCTGTGGAGGCCATAAAAAGCGGCATTTTTTTTGGTGTGAAAACCGTTTGTGTCAGACCCTCGGATATCGAAACCGCTATAAGCCTTTGTACAGGAAGCCAGACGGAAGTCAGCTGTGTGCTGGCCTTTCCTCATGGCTGCGTACCTGCTGAAGTAAAAGCCTTTGAAGCCTCCCAGTATGTTGCAAAGGGTGTTGCCGAGGTGGATATGGTGGCCAATTACGGCTTTATCCGTTCTGGTCTTTGGAAGGAGGTTCTGGCGGATATCAGTGCTGTTCGGGAAGCGACTGCCAAAGCCGGTGTGCTTTTAAAGGTTATTTTTGAAACCTGCACACTGACTCTTGATGAAATTGCCAGGGCCACGGAAATCGCCATTGAGGCCGGTGCCGATTATGTGAAAACCTCTACTGGCTTTCACAGCCAGGGAGCGACCCAAGAGGCCGTGTCCGCTATGCTGAAAGCTTCGGCAGGGCGTATTAGAGTAAAGGCCTCCGGGGGAATAAGGGATTTTGAGCAGGCCCGCCGCTATGTGGAAATGGGCTGTGACAGGCTGGGGGTAGGGTACACCACCACTTCTGTACTCGTTAAAGGCCAGGGTAAATCCGACGCAGCGTATTAAGTCTTAATACAGGAGCGCTCATGGAACCGTTATTATGAATCTCATTTAAAGTACTCCATAGGAGATTGACATGAACCCAAATTAGAAGGCCGCCGGTGCCACGTTTATGCTGGAGCAGCATTAGTGGCTTTGGCGGCCTCTTTATGTACCGAAGTCTCAGAGTGAAAAAATCCGGTTAAACCGTCTTTGCTGTAAAGCTTTTTGGATGGCGGCATTTTTCCAGGAGCTCTTCCATTTCCTCCGGGGTTACGAAGAAAGCCCGCTCTGCGGTTTTGCTGCCGTTTTCAAAAAGAAGCAGGTATTTATCGTGCCAATCATAAAGATAAATTTTCCGCCTGGCATAGTCCGTGGCCATAGGCCCTGTAAACAGCTGCTTGAGGTTCTCATTGTTCTTTATAAAGCCATAGACAAACATAGAGTCCTCAAAAATGGCAGGCAGCAGATTTTTTTCGCCGGGTGCTTTTTTAGAAAACTCAATTTGAACAGCGATTTCCGAAAGGCCATGGGGAACCTGGGCCTGCTCCTTGTAGACGGTCCGAAAATCCTCATACGGCAGGAAATGCTTAAGGCTGATAAATTCGGCATTGGGATAGGTGTTGCCTTTCATAGGTGTCACCTCCTCACGGGACGGTATGAAATAAAAGAAAGGTATCTGTCTAAATTATAGCATGGAGCCAAAGGGTATGAAAAGCTCCGGGAGCACAAAAAAAGGAGGAATATGCAAGTTTTAAAATGGCTGAAAGGCTTGTGCCAGGCTGGATTAGAGTTGCAGCACAAAGAAGCTGCCCCGCAATTGAGCTGGAGCACAAAAATGGAAGAAGGGAGATTTTTTCACTTGCATGCCACATGTCGGCATGCTATAATGCGTTATACAAATCAGAGCCCCTCCGAAGGTTGAAAAATGAAATCGGAGGCTTATTTAAGAACTTAAAATGATAGTTTCGCTTGCAATGACGCAGATGAAGGTTTCCTTCTGCGTCTTTTTGTTTTTGTACGGAAAATACTGAAGTATCACACTGGGAGGCTTGTTAATGGGTATGCCGGAGATTCAGATTCAAAATGTCAGCATGGTTTATCGTGACAACGGAAAGGACATCACTGCGTTGAACAATGTCAGTATTGACATTCAAAAGGGTGAGTTTATTTCGTTGCTCGGTCCCTCCGGCTGCGGCAAAACCACTCTGCTTCGCCTGATCGGGGATCTTTTGGAGCCTTCCGCGGGTTCGGTGACGGTTTGCGGGCAGACCCCAAGGGAAACCCGTCTCCAGCAGAAATACGGCATTGTTTTTCAAAGCCCTGTGCTTTTGGACTGGCGGTCGGTGCGCAAAAACATTCGCCTGCCTCTTGAGCTTATGAAGGTTTCCAGGGAAGAGCAGAACCGGCGTATCGAAGGCCTTTTGGAGCTTGTGGACTTAACCAAGTTTGCGGATCACTTTCCCTATCAGCTAAGCGGCGGTATGCAGCAGCGGGTTGGTATTGCCCGTGCGTTGGCCATTCAGCCTGAAATTCTTCTTATGGATGAGCCCTTTTCAGCACTGGACGAGTTCACCCGTGAAAAGCTTAACGAGGATGTGCTGAAAATATGGGGAAAAACCAATAAAACGGTTGTATTTGTTACTCACAATATTGCTGAGTCGGTTTTTATGTCGGACAGAGTCTGTGTGCTTTCGCCTCATCCGGGAAGGCTTTCCGCCATTGTTGACATTGACCTGCCCCGGCCCCGTACCGCAGAAATGCGCGATCTGCCCCAATTCAGCGCCCTTGTGTCAAAAATAAGAAACAGCTTTGAGGGGGTCTGAGGATGAACGCGGTATTCAAGGACAAAGCGATTGTCGCCATCGTCTGGATAGCCGGAATTGTGGCGGTCTGGGAACTGGGCGCCTGGAGCCTCGTCAATGTTTTTCATGATACCATGGCTACCCAGAAGCTGCCCTATCTTCACGAAATTATCATTGTTTTTATCAATAATTTTAAATCTCTTTTGGATTCGGGCCTTGAGACTCTTTCCAAATCGGCACTGGGATTTCTCTACGGAGCGGGCATCGGTTTTATTTTAGCCATACTCATGAGCCTCTCCCGCAATATAGAGCGTATTGCCTTCCCTTATTTAATCATATCCCAGATGATACCCATATTGGGACTGGCGCCTATCATTTACAACATTGTAAGGGATGCCGATGTTTCACGTATTGTCATAGCGGCCTACATAACCTTTTTCCCGGTTTGCATAAACACCCTGGGCGGACTTCGCAGTGTGGATAAGGATAAGAAGGATTTAATGTACTCCTATGCCGCCAAAAAACACAGCGTTTATATGAAGCTTATGCTTCCCTCCGCCTTGCCAAGCCTTTTTGCTGGATTAAAGATTGCGGCGCCCCTTTCGGTAACGGCAGCCATTCTTGTGGAAATGCTGGGAACCGACGAGGGCATCGGCGTTAAAATACTCTATACCCTTTATTACGGCGCCGGAGGAGCCACCATGTTCTGGGCTTCCGTTATAACCAGCGCGCTTCTGGGTATCCTGGGCTACTTTGTGGTAACTCTGGCCGAGCGCATTCTGATTCCATGGCAGCATGCCGCCATGAAGAGAGTAGGAGGAGACGAATGAAAAACCAAAAAGCAGCCTCCTTCAGGGCATCTGCCGCAAAAGTACTTAATATTCTGCTTCCTGTGCTCTTTGGAGTTGTTTTTATAGTAATTTGGGAAACCGGCGGGCTTCACAGCCTTATGAATCTTAAAAAGTACCAGCTCCCCGTGCC
>JAEXPO010000060.1 GCA_023446675.1 Bacillota bacterium
CGGAAAATGGGGATACCGCCACCGTGGAAGAGCTGGCCGACGCTGTACAGGCTGCCCTGGACAAAAGCGTCTATGAGGACGGGGAGCGGGCGGTTATTCTTTATCTGGAATCCCGGCTGTCTGTCAAAGACGAGGACAAGCGCATTAAGCGTCGGAGGCTTACTTTTGAAGCCCGAATATTAGGAAGGAGTTGAAAAGGCCATGGCCTTAACCACACAGCAGCGCGAAAACATCCAGATTGATTACGGAATTATCTATCTGGATTACGGCGAAACCACCCAGCAGCTTCTGGGGCCTACCCGGGGAGGCGGCACCTTCAAGGTGACCAAGAACATCCGGGACATTGACTATGACGGCCGCCCCGGTAAGACCAAGAGAGCCCAGGTAGTGGATGAAATCAACGCAAGCCTTACGGTTACTCACCTGGATACCTCTATTGATACTTTGGGGCTGGCCATTCCCTTTGCCATAAAATCGGAGAATAAGCTTATTTGCTCCAAGGCTTCCATGGGAATTTTGCCGGATGCGGCATATATGAAGAATGTCACCATGTTTGCCAAGACAGTAGGCGGCAAGTATAAGAAAATTACCCTTTACAATGCCATGAATGAAAGTGACCTGGAGCTTGCGGCCGTTCCCAAGGGAGAAGGCACCGTGGGGCTTGAAATTTTTGCTCACTGGGATTCGGAGGACGATGAACAGGCGCTTTATGAAATTGAGGATGTAAACACCATAGCGGGGACATAGGCTGCCGTTAATACGCCTATGCAGTATATTTTAACAGGCAGGCTCCGGAAAGGTTAATCCGGAGCCTGTTACTATTCAGGAGGTAATGAAATGCTTACTTTAAAGCAGGGAATTAAGCTGTCGGCCATTGTCGACAAGATGGAAATAACCATTGATAACCCTACCGGGAGCAAGGAGCAGGTTGGCGCTGACCTTATAAAGCAGCTCCTTTGCAAAGCACATAGGGCGGAAAATGAAATCATCCAGTTTGTAGCGGAGGTAAAAAAGATTACGCCTGGAGAGGCCGCCAATATAGACCTGATTCAGTTTGTTAAGGATATGGTGAGCGACGGGGAAGTGTTGAGTTTTTTCAAATCTGCGGTCAAATAAAAGGGCCGCGCATAGCACAATTGCTTTCTGTCTATCCTGCCGGGTTTATTGAGGAGCTGCCCCTTTCTGCGGCCCTGGATTATATCCTCAACGCCTGGGAAGAGGAGCAAACCCTTAAGGTGTGGGATATGTGGCTAGCCCGGTACCCGTTTATGGAATTGGGTTTTATCAAGGCGGAAGGGTTTACGGAATTCAGGGAGCGGCTCACAGAGAAAAAACAAAAGCATACCGAACTTCCACCGGAAAAAATTGTGGAGGAACTGGCTGCCGTAGTGGCGGCCTATGAAGGCAGGGAAGCAGGGGCCAAGGAAGCAGAAGCTTGGGAAGGCTTTGAAGGCTTAAAGGGTATAAAAGGCAGGTGAGGGCATGGAGATATTTAAGCTATTCGGTTCCATTTTTGTGGATAAATCCGAGGCGGATAAAAAGATTGAGGATACCGGGAAAAAGGCTGAGAGCTTTGGCGAAAAGCTTGGCAAGGGTATCGGCACGGCAGTAAAGTGGGGAGCGGCTATAACCGGAGCTGTAGGAACTATGGCCGGGGCCGTTATGGGCGTGGCCACTCAGGTTGCCGATGCTGCCGGTGATATTGACGATATGTCCCAGAGGGCCGGAACCACGGCGGAGGAATTCCAGAAGTATGCCTATGCCGCTAAGCTTTCCGGCATGGAAACCGCGACTCTGGAAAAGGCCATGATTAAGAGCCAGAAGAGCTTTGCCGATGCCAAGGAAGGCAGCAAGGCCATGTCGGAGGCCTATGCCAGGCTGGGGATTGATATTAACAACATAGGGAATTCAAGTGATGCCTTTGATGCCACCCTTGCGGCCCTTGCTGATATGGAGGATGAAACCCAGCGCAACGCCATAGCCAATGACCTTTTTGGCAAGAGCTACGCCGATTTGGCGCCGCTTTTGAATCAGGGTTCCGATGGCATAGCCAAGCTAAAGCAGGAGGCCGTGGACCTGGGCGGGGTTATGTCCGATGAAACCATTGCGGCCGGCGCGGAGCTGGGGGATACCATTGATAAAATAAAGACGGCGGCCGGGGGATTAGTAAACAGCTTCGGAGCCCTTGTTATCCCTCTGGTACAAACTTTTGCCGACTTCATTTTAAAGAAGATGCCTTTGGTACAGGGTATTTTAATGGAGTTGTTCGGAGGATTGTCTGGGGCGGTGGAAGCGGCGCTTCCGTTTTTAATGAATTTGGTTCAAACAGCCTTGCCGCCGCTTATTACCATCTTTACAGAGATTGTAACCAACCTCTTGCCACCCTTAATATCACTGTTTTCAGATATTATAGGCGCTGTTCTGCCGCCTTTCATGGAGCTTCTGACGGGTATTATCCAGACGCTTTTACCGCCACTTATGGATTTATTGGGGGTTATTATAAGCCAGATACTCCCTCCATTTATTGAGCTAT
>JAEXPO010000098.1 GCA_023446675.1 Bacillota bacterium
TGTCATAGGCTTCCGCTCCGTTTTCGCATACTCCCACAAGCTCGATGCCAAGCTTTTTCCAATCAATGAGGCGGCTGATGGATTCCCTTATGATTTTTTCATCATCAGCCAGAATGAGTTTCAGCATGTGTGTACCTCGCCTTCAATTCCTCCGGGGTTTCATAGGGCAGGGTCATTTGGACCGCAGCACGACCGTTTGTATTTTCAAAGGTTAATCCGTATTCTTCACCGTAAATGAGCTTAATCCTGGAATCAATATTCTCCAGCCCGATACCGTGGCCATGGGGTTTTAAATTCCCGGAACGAAGCTTTTCAAGCACCTCCACATCGATAACCGAACCGTCGTTTTCAACTCTAATGACCACACGCTCGTCTTGGGCCCCTATGGTAACCCCTATGGTACAGGCCTCTGCAACCGTTTCAAGAGAGTATTTGATGGCATTTTCAACAAGGGGCTGAATGCTCATTTTAGGTACGCTCCTGTTAAGAAGGGCTTCATCCACCGACTGGGTATAGGTAAGCCTTTCCTCAAAGCGTATCTGCTGAATGCGGATATAGCTTTCCAGTATGGACAGCTCCCTGGAAAGGGGAATAACATCGGATTTTTCACTTATAGCCGCCCGCAAAAGATTGCCCAGGGCCTCCACCATCATGGAGATGTTTTTCTCTCCTACATACTTGGCGCGCCAGTTGATGGTTTCCAGGGTATTATAAAGAAAATGAGGATTAATCTGCTGCTCCAGCATCTTAAGCCGTGTATCCTTTATAAGGAGCTGCTTGACATAATTGTCTTCAATAAGATAGGCAATCTCCCGTATCATATCATCAAACTGCTGGTGCAAAACCCCGACCTCATCATGGCGTGAGCTGTAGTCAAAGCCAGTGTCCAGAGGCTTCATCTCCCCTTTTTTAAAGCTGGCCATTTTTAAAAGCAGAACGTCAAAATGCCGCGTGATGCTTCCTATAAGCATGCCCGACAGGACGATGGCCAGTGTGACAGCGGCTGCCAGAGAAGCAAAAAACAAAACGTGAGAAACCATTATGGAGTTAAAGATAGCGTTATAGGGTGAGAGGCTTACATAATTCCAACCCATATACGCCATGGGCTGATTAACGATAAACTGATTGGCGCCTTCCAGCTTGACAATATCATAAGCCTTTTGCGGATTCACCAGAGAGGCGAAAGCCTCCATACCCTGCCCGTCTACAGGATAAATGACCTGATCCTGAGCCAAAACCGCAAAGGTGGGCTCACTGGAGGAGAGCCGGACAGAGCTTAAGGCACTGTTGACAATGCGCCCAAAATTAACTCTTACCACCAGGATACCCATATCCCGCAAATCAAGATTTCGAATCAGTCGAATGGTTCTGGCGCATAGAATGCTGGAATCCTTTCTGCCGCTGCTTATCCAGAAAACGCGGCCGTCTGCTGCTGCGGCTCCCTCCCTTATTTTTTCAAGCACCTCCGGACTTTCCTGAGAGGAATCCGAGCCAATAGCCACCGCATTGTCCCCCAGAAGGACGGAAATGGAAATAATGGAGCTATTAAAGGAAAAGTAAGAGGAGAGCTTCTGATAAATACGGTTGTTAAGGCTTCCCCGCTCCAGGGCGGTATTATTGCCGTTAAGCTCCTCCAGGGTTGCCTGAATTACGGAATCGGCAATAATATAATCCGACAGGCTGCTGACAGCCTTCAAGCCTGCCTCAATTTCGACCGCTATTCTTGCCAGGGATTCAGCGGTTGCGTGATAAAGCAGGCGGTTATAGGTAGAAATAATATAGCGCGATCCTGCCGCTGTGGAAAGGCTGACAAGTGCCACAGCCAAAATGATGGCGGCAATAATCTTATTTTTAAGCTTCATGTTGGCAACTCGCCGTTTCAGATTTTCAGTCGGTTTCATCCCTTACGCGCCTTTCGCTATTTCCCTTAAGCCGGGTGAAGAACAGTGCAGAAATTGATGCAAGCCTCGACAAATTTATATAACAAATTATACACAAAACTTCAAGTCGGATAAATGCTTTTTGTGTATTATAATTAATTTGACGGTTTTTTAAACAGCAGAAACCGGAATAACTGCTTTCATTGTATCTATAAAAGAACATACAATTACCTTGGAGAGCGGACCTGTTTAAAATCGCTTCTACAGACACACATTAGGTCATGACTCTTACATTTGTCATTATAGGAGGAAAAAGGTCATATGAAAAAGCCAGTCCTGTTCCTAACTGTATGCACAATGCTTGTTACAATGCTTGCCGGCTGCGGTGGACAACAGCCCTCGGGTAATCCAAGCCAAACCCCTCCCGCTTCTTCCACGCCCTCCGGCAGTGCCACACCGGATGCAGAAAAAAACATCACCATCCGCGTCGCATGGTGGGGAAATCAGCTTCGAAACGATATCACCGTTGGTGTGCTTAACCTTTATACCGAAAGCAATCCCAACGTGACCTTTGAAACAGAGTTCAGCGATTGGAACGGATATTGGGAGAAAATGGCAACACAGGCTGCCGCAGGTTCTCTCCCCGATATTATTCAGCAGGATTACTCCTATTATAAGCAATATCAGGCCAAAAACCAGCTTGTTGATTTAAAGCCCTATGCCGACAGCGGAGTAATCAATTTAAGCGATGTCTCAGAAAGCATTATCAACAGCGGCATGGTTGACGGCGGACTCTTTGCCCTCTGCCTGGGTATTAATGCTCCCTCCATGCTTTATGACAAGGAAGCAGCCGCCAAGGCAGGTGTGGAAATTAAAAACGGCATGACCCGCGAAGAGGTTATTGCAGCAGCCAAAAAGATATATGATGCAACCGGTATGCAGTATGACTATGGCTACAATGACGGACCGAATCAAATTGAATACATTATCCGGGGACAGGGAAAAGCCCTCTTCCTTGACGGAAAGCTCGGCATTGACTCCGCCTCCGAGGTTGTTCCCTTCTTTAAAATGTTTGAAGACGGTATTGCCTCCGGTGTCCATTTGTCTGCGGAAGACAGCAACGCCGCCATTGGGGTAGGCATTGAGCAGGATCCCCTGGTACTTGGCAAGGAATGGATGTCCCTGGCTTATTCCAATCAGCTTGCAGCCTTTAACAACGCGGCAGGCAAGGAATACGGTATTGTAACCTGGCCCGTGGGCTCTGACGACACGGCAAAAGCCATGTATTTAAAGCCCAGCCAGTTCTTCTCCGTAACCTCCACCTCCAAAAACCAGGAGGAAGAAGCCAAGGTTCTGGACTTCTTTACAAATTCCGTTGAAGCCAATGAAATACTACTTGCAGAACGCGGCGTACCCATTTCCTCCAAGGTTGCCGAAGCTATTAAACCCCTTATGAACGCATCCAATATGCAGATTTTTGATTATATCGCCGAGATCGAGCCTCTTACCTCCACCATCAATCCGCCTTCTCCTCAGGGCATGGGCGAGGTTATCGCACTTATAAACAGTCTGGTGGAGCAGGTTTGCTATAAGCAAATCACCGCTGAAAAGGCCGCGGATCTCTTCTTTACCCAGGCAGGCGAAATTCTTGCCAAAGCAGCATCCAACTAAAATTTGCAGCATAGGAGAGAATGCCATGAATATGACGTTAAAACGCCTGGCTCGTTGGTTGAATCAGGAGAAAGTAGCGGGCTATATCTTTGTTCTACCCTTCATTATCGGTCTATTGGCCTTCACCATTATTC
>JAEXPO010000106.1 GCA_023446675.1 Bacillota bacterium
GCTGTAAGATAATTGAAGACAGGAGGTGCCCCTATGGATGAAAACCTGCTGATAAAAAAATGTCTTCAGGGAAATAAGGAGGCTTTTGAGCCTCTTGTGGCAAAATATAAGAATCTGGTTTACAGCATAGCTTGCCAGGTTTTACGAAATAAAAGCGATGCGTCGGATGCGGCCCAGGAGGTTTTTTTAAAGGTCTGGGTTAATTTGAGCCGTTTCGATGCCAATCTTAGCTTTAAGGCGTGGATTGCACGTATTACGGTGAATCACTGCCTCAATTTGAATCAGAAGGATAAACGTCTTGTGGAGTGGGATGAAGCTGCCATGGAAAGCCTGTCTTCGGATAGAGGCCTTCCTGAGCAGGCTCTTCTCGAAACCGAAAAAAGGGAGCTTGTGGATAAAGCGCTTATGGAGCTGCCGCCCATGTACCGGGTGGTTATGGTGCTTTATCACCGTCACGATCTATCCTATGAAGAGATCTGCAAGGTGACCAATTATCCCATGACCATTGTTAAAAACAGGCTGTACAGGGCCAGAAAAATGCTGGCGGAAAAGCTTAAGCCTGGAAAGGAGGATACCTCATGGATTGTGAAGAAGCGTGGAAGCTGATGATGAAAAAAGCCGACGAGGGGCTGAATAAAGCCGAATGGGCAGCCCTTTTAAGGCATATGGACCAATGCCCGGGCTGCCGGGAGCTTTCATGGAAGCTGATGGACAGCCTTGAGTTTTTCGAAGCCTGTGAAGAAAAGGTACCGGATAACCTGACGTTTAAGGTCATGGAGGATATTCATTGCTTTAAGCTTAGAAAGCTTAAAAGGTGGCTTTTTAAAATTTCCCTTTCTGTGGCAGCCTCCTGCGTACTCATGTTTCTTTCAATGCTTCGGCTTTTGCAAACCGGAATAAAGCCCGGACAGGCGGAAACCGATATCCTGCTTTCACTGGGCCTGTCGGCAATGAAGCTCCTGGGATTTCTGGTCATTCTTATTGCCAATATTCCATTTCTGCAGAAGGCTTTTATGTGCTATCTCCTCCTTTTGCTTACAGGCGGGATATATTATTCCTACAGAAAAAGCAAAAGAGGTTTGGCACCCTATCCTGAAAGGAGTCGCTAATGAAGGAAAAAAGACTGGCATTCTCTCTTTTTACGCTTTCCTTTGTTCTTGGTTCGGGCTTTACCCAAACGCTGGCCATGGGAACGGATTCGCTGGCAGGTCCCTATTCGGGAGAAATTTATACCATTGGCCAAGCTGAGGTGTATGAGAGTGACTATATAAAAACCGGCGGAAGCATTGTCAACGAAGGCCTTATAAAGGGCGATCTTGTGGGTGTGGCTCAGGAGATCCTTTCCAGCGGCATTATTGAAGGTGATATGCTGGGGGGCGCAATCAACCTTGAGCTGGGAGGAGAAATCGACGGCAATGTCAGGGCCTTCGGCGAAATGACCCGGCTTAACGGAACAATAGGCCGCAATGTTATGCTTTACGGCTCCAATATTGCTCTTGGAAATACCTCCCAGGTTAATGGCAATGTGTATCTTTTCGGAGGGATAATGACCCTCAGCGGTGTTATTAAAGGCAACGCCCATCTTTTCGGAACCGATATTACCTTAAGCGGCACCTACGAAAAGGACGTGGTTGTGCACGACATGACGGAGAACAGCTCCTTTCGCATACTTCCCGGAACCGTCATAAAAGGTAAATTAACCTATAAGGGTGTAGCCGATTACAATTTTCCCAAGGGAGTGGAAGTGGGCGAATACGAGTATGTCGCCATCGACCCTGTCAGCCGTCAGCCGGACAGGACTTTAACCCTCTGGGCCGCTGTTAAGTGGGTATTAACCATGGGCCTGTACTATTTGGCAGGCTTGGGTCTTTACAAGCTGTTTCCCTGGTTCTTCGAGCGCTCCGGCGCCCTTATAGCCGAAAAGCCGGTGGCTGTTGCGGGAACAGGTGTGGCCGCCTTTGGGAGCATTGTGGGCGGAAGCATTCTTCTTTTTATTCTGCTGCTTTTAACACTGGCCCTGTTCAGAGGGATTGTCTTTCTGGCAGCCGCAGGCCTTCTGGGCTTTGCAGTGCTCATTGTGACCCTTTTTGCAGGCCTTCCCGTCTCCTTGTGGCTGGGAAACCGGATTCTTAAAAGAGGCAGCCTGGCAGCCAGGCTGGCAGTTGGTCTGGGAAGCATAACAGGCGTTCAGATTTTGCTTGAGCTTATGAGTGCTCTGGGCGGTTTGGGCCTTATAACGGGTATTATGCGGTTCCTTGTTCATGGAGGCATCTGGTTGTTTGGAACCGGCGCCATTCTTCAGAGCCTTCGAAAAATGGCTGTGGCGGCCAATGTTCAGGCAGGGCTGGAGTACGGCGTGACTGAAGCCATAGATGACTCAGGTAACCCGGACCGGTTCTGACAAAGGATATACAAATGCCATGTAATTTGTTATTGTATAAAGAAGACAGGGGTTGAAGGCCCTTGCTTAAAAACTACATCCATGAAAGTGATTGGGGGACTTATGGATAACAAGGCTTGGTCCGTTATCAAGCGGGCCTTAAAAGTAACCACAAGCTATTTGCTCACACTTATTGTATTTGCCGTCTTTTCGGTTATTGTCCTGAGCTTCGGCGAAAATACCATAGCAACGGCTATGACGGTGTTTTCCTTTCTTCTGTTCCTGCTTTTGTTTTATACGGCATACGTGGACATGCGGGTTATAGCCTTTAAGGAAAAACGGCCCCAGTATAACATTAACCCCTCTCCCTTTAAAGGCCTTCTTTATGGCTTTATCGGAAGCCTGCCCGTGCTTATAATACAAATCCTTACCCTTGTAATAAAGATTCCCGGCCTGCCTCCTGAGGCCCTTCTGATGCGGCGGATTCTTCAGGCCGTATCCGGTCCTCTCTACTGGTTTGCCCGGCTAATCGGCAATGCCCCCGTAAGCTATATGCTTTCACTTCTTCTGGTTGTGCTCATTGCAGGCTTGGGCTATTACGCGGGCTATTATGATTTTTACCTGGTAGCCAGAATAAGAAAACGCCTTGGCCTGGAGCCCAAAAAAAAGAAGGTTGTAAAGAAAAGGTGATATGGCCAACCCTTCCCCGAATATGCTATACCAATTGAGTAAAACGAACCTCTAAATGAGGTAAGCTCAAGAAGACATGTGCGGGGATGGGGAGAGCTTATGATAGTCCTGATAAAAAGAAAAAACGCGGTTTTGATTCTGTTGATACTGTTTTTATCCATTGCTATTTTCAGCCTGGACAGCGGAGGCAATCCAATTACTCAGGCCTCTACTTCCGATAAAGGCCCCCTTGTCATTGTCGATGCCGGTCACGGCGGTGAGGATCCTGGAAAAGTCAGCAATTACTCAGGTATTGCCGAGAAGGATCTTAATTTGAGAATTGCAGTCATGCTCCAAAATCTATTGGAACAGGACGGTTATTCAGTTATTATGACCCGTACGGATGATATTCTGTGCTATTCTCAGGGAACAACGGATATCACCGATAAACGACGACAGGACCTGACCACGCGGAAAAAGCTCATAGATACATCAGGAGCGGATATTGCCGTGAGTATTCATCTTAATGATTTTACCGATCCCAAGTATTACGGCGCGCAGACCTTCTTCCCGCCCGACTCCCTTGACAGTGAGCGTCTGGCCGTAAGCATTCAGAAAAACCTGGTTTCCATGGTAGATCCTGCTAACACTCGTGTGGCCCTCGTAAAGAAAGAAAAAATTGTTATTCTCAAAAATCTTGTAGTGCCTACAGCCCTGGTGGAATGCGGTTTCCTTTCCAATCAGGCCGAAGAGGAAAAGCTCAGGCAGGTGGACTATCAGGAGAACCTTGCACAAGCAGTAAAAGAAGGCATTGATGCCTATTTTGGAAAATGAACCGGCTTTAAGCCGGTTCTTTTTATCGCCATTGAGTTAATTCTTCCGTGGTTTTCCTGGGTCTGGGAGAAGGATTTTCATCAGTATAGCCCAGTGAAAGGGCTGCAACCAGCTGGTCTTCTGTGCCCAGCCAATCCAAAAGTGCGTCATAGGCAAAGACCGTATCGCATATCCATAGGCTTCCCAAACCCAGATCCTGAGCTGCCAGGATCATGTTTTCAATGGCTGCGCCAATGGATTGAAGGTTGGAAGAATGGTAGAAGTTCTCTTCCATGGAACTGTTTTGAAAATAAGCTTTCTCCTGCGGATTTAAAATAAAAAGGGTAACCGGTGCCTGCGCCATGACCTTAAGTGTGAATTCGGCGCCGGACAAATAATTCACGGAGTGGGGCAAAAGGGCTTTACCCTGTTTTTCTGCGTCTATACCCCTCTTCATGGCTTCAAGCATTCCCTGCTTTTCTCTTTGCGCAACTACAAAGCGCCAGGGCTGCCTGTTTTTTGCCGAAGGAGCAAGTGTTCCAGCGTGTAGTATTTGCTCCAGTATACTTTTTGGAATGGGCTTATCCAGGAAACGACGGATACTTCGCCTGCCTGATATTGCTTCCAAAGTCTGCATGCTTTACCTCCTGGGCATGAATTGAATCATTATTCCTAATATAGCATATCGCCTTATTCGACATAAAGCCTCAAGTCTTGCCCGATGCATGCCCCTATGACTTAAAAAAGTGCTTTAAAACACATAAAACCATAACTTTCCCCGGGTATCAAAGGATGCCTTTTGTATTGCAGTACAAAAAACACCCTTTTTGGATAGGACAAAAGTCCCAATTTCATGGTGTAAGGCCTAAAAAAATTGACGATAAAAAAAGAAATATGGTACTCTAACTTTATGATTAGCATCGTCCGAAGCAGGGTAATTTGAAAGAGTGTAATCGGGCGCTTTTCTTTATTGTAAGATAACGGAGTGTGAATCATGCCTTTTTTGGAATATTGTTTATGGGCATTTGCGGCCGTTTTTCTTGCGGCAACCCTGGCTTATGGCGTATTAAGAAATAGAGGAAAAATCAGCAGGCAAAGCCGTGGACTTATCTATGCAGGCGCTGCAATAAGCGCTATTATGGTTTTGTTCATACCTTCTGTAACCTATATTTTGCTTTATATTCCGAACATGCCCCTTTTCTGGAGTGTTATACTGTCCGTGGCTTTTGGCCTTATTTTGAGCCGAAGAATTTATTTGTTTTCATTAAAGCGAATTGAGAAATGGGCTGAAAGCGAGGCAGAGAAAAGTTCTTCCTTAAGGGGAGAAGAGGGCGGACAGGAAATGTATGCCGGGGTGGTTGAAATGGCAGAGCCGGATCTTGTACCGGAACCGGTGTTATCCAATGTCCCCATGCCTGAGAACGGGCCGGGCATGGTAAATGAGGAAGTCGTTGAGGCTTTTGACGATACGGCCGTCTCCCATTTATCCGAGGTTACCCTTTTAAATGTTGATTCGGACACTGGCCCGAATACCCGAGAGACGCATACGGAGGTTTTGCCGGACAGGCTGGAGCCTTTTACGGTACAGCCCCAGGTTTTGGATAATCCAAAAGATACGGAAGACATACCGTTGACCCTGGTCCCTGAAATAATTGAGGAAACAGGGAAGGCAGTGGTAAAAACGGCTGAAATGCTTTTAGACGAAGCACTTCAGTTTAAAACGGCAGGACAGCTGGAAAAAGCCGCACAAGCTTACCGGCAGCTTTTGGAAAAGCCTCCGGAAAGAAAGCTTGCACAAAGTGTTATCCTCGATCTGTGCGCATTATATAAAAAGCTCAACGCGAAGGAACAAGCCTTGTCTCTTTTGGAATCAAAGACTGGGGAGCTGTTGGACGGAGCCCTTAAGACAGAAATAATCCGCTATCTTTAAAGCATGGCTATATAGCCGGTTTATAAATTCAACAAATCATTTTAGTATGACACGAGGGGGTCAATAGGGATGAAAAGCGCTCAACAAATCATAGGAATGCCCGTAATCAGCATTAGCGACGGAAATGAAATTGGCAAGGTGAAGAAGGTTATAATCAATGCCGCAAAGGGTACGGTTGATTTCTTCATTATCGAAAGCGGCATAAGCACACTGTCGGGCGGTGTTGTACCTGCAGCACGTGTCCTGGGCATCGGTGAGTACGCGCTCACCATTGAAAAGCAGGAGGATATCAGCAATATTGTCAAAATTCCCGAAGCCATTGATCTGATGCAGAAAAATGTTACGGTTCGGGGAACCCGTGTTCTTTCCAAAAAGGGAAGCCTGTTCGGGGAAGCCGGTGATATTCATATTGACAGCGATTCCGGCTATTTCATTGCCGGTGTCGACTTTATTCCCTTTGATAAGAACGAAAAGACCGGTATTATACCCAAGGAAGTCATTATTACCTTCAGCGAGCGCCTGCTGGTTGTGGAGGAAGGCTTCACCGCAAAGCTTGTGTCCCAGCAGAAGGACTTGAATATCGGCCCTGCAGTGAGCCCTGCGTCAGCGGTATCCGCAGTGGAAACGGAAAAAAAAAATTCTGATTTAGGCGAAGAAACGCAGCCGGATTCGGCAGTACTCTTTGAAAATCAACAGGCAGCCTATCTGGTGGGGAAAAAAGCCACCAAGAGCCTTTACAGCAATTCAGGAGACTTGATTGTCCAGATGGGTGAAATCCTCACGGAAAAAGCCATTCAGGAGGTTAAGGAACAGGGGCGGCTGGTAGAGCTTCTTATGAATTACGAGGGCTAACGGGCCCGGCCGTCCAAAGCCTTAAAAGGTATTTGGCAGGCTGTAAAGGAATTGGCGCATGTTTGAGCACATAACGCAGTCTGTAAAGAAAAATCTATGTTTTCTGGGGATTCTTTTTCAAGCGTTTGTGGGCGTTGGAGCCGGACTTGCCGCAGTGTCCTTATACGAGGGAGAAAACCTTCCGCCGGGAACCCGGCTGGGCGATTTGGCGGTAGGCACTAAAACACTAAAGGAAATTGAAAGTCTTGCAAAACCCTATTTCCATGACGGTATAGAATCCGCAAAATTCACCCTGGCCGTAGGCGATGAGGTATACGCCATCGCCTATAGGGATGTGGGGGCTTTTCTGGATGTGGAAAAAACACTGGATGCACTTGCGGCACAACAGCCCGAAAATATCTTTAAACGCCTTTTTACTTTTTTGGAGCGCCCGATGGCTGTCTCCCCCTCAATTGCTCTTAATTCGGATTTGCTGCGTACGGAGCTGATTAAACATATCGGTAAATATGAAGCCGAAACCCTTAGGGAGAAATATGAGGTAAGGGACGGACAGCTTTTTTATACCCCTGAAATTCCGGGGGTTCAGCCTGACTATGAGCAATTTGCACTGGAGCTTGAACAGAGGATGGGTAGCTTTTCAAAGGATTCCCTGTCCATCAAGCTGGAGGAGGGGCCCTATTTCTCTTTTGTGAAAACTCAGAAAACGACAGGCGGAAGCTTCCAATATCTTGTTTCACAGGCCCAAATGCCCTGCCCCTCCAATATGGGAGCCCAGCTTATGGCTTTGGCATCTAAGCTGGATGGTGTGGTCATAGAGCCTGGACAGAGCTTTAATTTGAAAGAACAGCTTAAAGGAGCGGACTTGGCGGGGGAGCTTGGACAGGACGGCTTAAACCGCACGGCAACAAGCCTGTATCAGTCCGTACTTTCAGTGCCGGAAATTAAGGTAACAAAAAGAACCGGCGCCAAAAAGCCGGTGGTTTATGCGCAGCCGGGTCTGGAGGCAGTCATGGAGGCCTCCGGGGACAATCTTGTCTGGGAAAATGCTACTGGAAAGCCCCTGATGGTGATTATGTCCCTGAATGAAGGCACGCTGTCTCTTTCCCTTCTGTCAACAGGTGAAGTGAAAAGCGGCGTGGTTTATGCAAGGGTTAAGGATGTTAAGGAACCTCCCGCCGCCTATACCATAAACGAAGATCTGGCTCCGGGAGAATCCCGGATTATTACACCGGGTATACCGGGTGCCACAGTGGAGGTGGAAAGGCTTGTAAATGATGAAAGGACATGGCTGTATGAAGCGTCCTACGAGCCTGTCACCGCAATTGTGGAAAAAGCGGAAGAGCCCATAAGGACCGGCAGCAAATAGCCAAGGTCCGTTAACTTACAGCCCCTGACTTTTGTTAGGGGTTTTTACTTTGCAAAATTATGATTTCCAATCTTAACCACAATGGTTCGGCTCCATATCCATTTGCTTGTGGCTGTGGCAGGATTGTAATAGTAAACGCAGCCATAGGTGGGATCCCACCCGTTTAATGCGTCTCTGGCAGCATTGTAGGCCGTCTGATTGGGTGTGAGGTTGATTTGTCCGTCAGAAACCGCATCAAAAGCTCCCGGCTGGTAAATAACACCGGCGACGCTGTTGGGAAAGCGGCTGTCGCGAACCCGGTTCAACACAACAGCAGCAACTGCCACCTGTCCCTCATAGGGTTCACCTCGCGCTTCGCCGTAAATGCATCGGGCCAATAGCTCAAGGTCCCGGTTTGCAGCCTGATTGGATAAATTGGATGAAATGCCGAGGGCTGCAAGGGTCGCTTTTCCTGCCACACCATCTACCTTAAGTCCGTTTTTGCTTTGAAAATAGCGAACAGCCTGATAGGTCTGATAGCCGTATTTGCCGTCCACGGTACCCTGATAATAACCCCAGGCTTTCAGTCGTTTCTGGATTTCTGTAACCTCTGTGCCGCTTGATCCGTAGTAGGAAACCGTCATTCTGGAAAACTCCTGATAATTGGCCCGGTTTCCGGAAAAAATAATGCCTGCGGATAGAATGATGGCGGCAATCAGATAAATCCAAGCAAATGCGGTATGCCTTTTCATGAATACCTCCCAAAACTGTTTTCATGAAAAGCATTTGCATTCAGAAGAAAAATATGCATGGACCGGCTTTAAAAGCCAAACGGATTTCCGTCAATACCCGAGAGGAACAGGACGATAAGAACGCCCACCAAAAGATTGTCGCACCCGGATCCTTCCGACAGGAGTACTACAATAAGGACAAGAAGTATGACATCCTCCATCTTTATATTGCCTAAAATAGCCGGAAGAAAAGACGGTCCCTGAGAGAACACAGATGTATTTTTATTGTTCATTTCGTCCTTCCCGTCCTTCTCGGAAGAGTTATCCCAGGAATTGGGGAGAGGGATGGACGAAAGTCCCTTTTGATCCATTGGCATATCACCCCCTGTTTCTGGAAGAAGGATTTAGCCCGGGTGCAATGACACTTATGATGGATACAACCTTCAAAAGCTGAACGGCAGAAGTAAGGCGCTGCTGTCTTGCAATCCCTAAAAAGGGACTGATGGAATTTAAAAGCGTTATTCTGGAATCCTTGACATTGTTAAACATACCAAGCATCTCATTGGCTTTTGTCAATAAGCCCAGATCTCCCAGATTATTCCCCAGGACTCCACTCAAATTCCTTGCCTGGGAGGGCGTTGCGTTTATAACGGGTGCCGCTTCCCCCGGCTGAGCCTCAGAGGTGTAAGACGGGGAGGATGAGGGGGAAGAGGAAAGTTGTGAACTGATGCCTGGGGCAAAACTTTCCACAATATTCCTCAGGTTGCCCGTATCGGTTACACCAAACATATCCGCTATCTGTTTCAATTTATTGTCAAGTTCGTCCGGCATGGATATCGCCTCCCTGCTAATTGCCTGGAAAATTTGAAAAGCATCAGCGCCCGTTCTTCAGGAGATTCCGAAGCCTTTGGGCGATGACTGCTCCGTCTGAGCCCAGAAGCTGTGTAAGCTTTTCAAAATCCTTATCCGTGATTCTTTGCCTGATTTCGTCGAGGTTGATGCCCATTTGATTCAGCTTTTTTGCGTCGTACTCGTCCATTTTGGAAAGAATATCACCGGTATCCATTTGATTCAGCTTTTTTTTGAGCTCCTGAGGGTTCTCATTGCGCAGCATTTCAAGTGCTTTCTCAAACTTCTTCTTGGCTACGTTGCCCTGGAGTCTGTCAAATACATTTCCATCTTGCATGGCTATCACCACAAAAATATTGTCTGCATTCAATTGTATGCGGTGAGCCTCTTAAAGTTGCATGGGAGGTTCCTAAAAATTTGCGGTTTATGCTGCCCGATCTGCTATACAAGCTGTGAAAGAGAGGTATCCAGCGCCTTTATGAAGCCATCGATCTCCTCTTCCGTCACAATGAGGGGGGGGAGCATCCGAAGCACCCTGTCACTCACTGCCCCTGTGAGGTAATGCTTGTCTAAAAGCTTTTGATGGAGCTTTTTGGCAAGAGGCTCGGTAAGCTCGAGGCCAATCATAAGACCCTTTCCTCTTACCTCTCCAATTAGGGGATGCTTGTCTTTAAGGCTTTTAATACCCTCCATGAAGTACTTTCCCACAGTGGCGGCCCTGGAAGGCAGCTTATCGTTCAGAATGGTGGAAAGCACGGCATATCCCGCACTTGTGGCCAGTGGATTTCCTCCGAAGGTGGATCCGTGATCACCAGGTTCAAAGGCGGAGGCTACAAAATCCTTGGCGCACAGGGCACCTATGGGGACGCCTCCACCCAGGGCCTTGGCCAGGGTAAAAATATCGGGCTCAATGCCCAGATGCTCATAGCCAAAGAGCTTGCCGGTACGTCCAAGGCCTGTCTGCACCTCGTCGAAAATAAGAAGAATATCCTTTTCATCACAGAGCTTTCTCACCCTTTGCGCATACTCGGAAGAGATTAGGTTTACTCCGCCCTCACCCTGTATGGGCTCAAGGAGGATGGCGCAGGTTTTATCGCCGACAGCGGTAAAAAGTGCGTCGTAATCATTTATTGGCACATTGATGAAGGTTGGGGTGAGAGGGGCGTAAGGAGCTTTATACTTTTCCTGGCCCGTGGCGGCAAGGGTTGCCAGGGTTCTTCCGTGAAAGGATTTATGAAGAGATATAATCTCATATTTATTTTCAATGCCTTTCTTCTTATAGAAGATGCGTGCAAGCTTAATGGCGCCCTCGTTGGCTTCGGCTCCGCTGTTGCAGAAAAAGACCCGATCGCAGCAGGAATTTTCTGCAAGAAGCTTGGCAAGCCTGGCCTGACTTTCGATATAGTAGTAATTGGAGCAATGGATAAGCTTTTTTGCCTGATCCGTTATGGCCTGGACAAGGGCCGGATGGGAATGCCCCAGAGCGCTGACGGCAATGCCCGCCAGAAAATCCTCATACTTTTCTCCCCTGGTATCCCACAGGTGAATGCCTTCCCCCTTAACAAAACAAACAGGGGTTCTGTTTCCAAATGTTTGCATATAATATTTTTTGTCCATATCAATAAGAGTATCAAGATCCATGGTAGCACCTCCAATAATTTATAAATAATTATACAATAGATATGTATAATTATGCAATTCAAAAATAAACAAGGTTTCCATTACATAAGCGCAGAATGATCCATACATGCATAAAAACACAGCTTATCGTAGCTTTTATGCATAGAATGCCTGCTTTTAATGGCCCTGATTAAGCCTTATTCACGGGAATTCTTTACAGCAATGGAGTTAAAAATGACTGTATTAGCTAATTTCATAACTATTTTTATTAACACCAATCTAATTTGGGCAATATTATTGTTGAAAGATTTCCTGGAAGGGTATATAACATAATGAGTGGTATATACCTATCGTTAAAATGTCGTAAAATGCCGAAATGAAGTATGAAACGCAAAAAGGGCAATTTGAGTTGCCACAGGCGGTGTTGTATGGAAAACGTAGAAAACGTTATTAAACGTATTATAGAACTTGAACAGAGCGCTCAGCAGGTCGTTGCCGAAGGCATCGGCGAGCAGGATGGCATCCTTGCCGAAGGCAGGGATGAATGCGGCTCACTTAAAGCCAATATTGAAGAGATGGCGGAGCATAAAATCGAGCAGCTGCGGTTAAAAAGCCGCAGAGAAGCAGATGACAGGGTAATGCGGATATATGAGGACACAGCTCTTCGAATGCGTCTTATGGAAGAGGCAGCTGAAGAAAACCAGGGTATCTGGGAAAAAGAAATCATAAACCGAATTATCGGAAGGTGAAGACATGCTTCGTGAGATTAAATACGGCGCTCTGTCTGGCAAGACTCGGGCAATGTTCGGAAAGCTTCTGAATGAGACCGATTACCAGGAGCTTATAAGAAAGAAAAACGTAGGCGAAATACTGACCTACCTGAAAAACAGCAACACCCCCTATGCCGAGGCTCTCAGCGAGGTTGACGAAGGGAGTATACACAGGGGACATCTTGAAAACTTAATAAAGCATATTTTTGTCAATGAGTTTGGTAAAATACTCAGGTTTGCCCGGAACGACACTAAGGCGATTACACAGCTGATGTACCGGCGTATTGAAATAGAAAGCCTGAAACTGATTTTCAGGGTTTTTGCCTCCGGTAAACCGGAACATGGCGTGCTGGAGGATTCCCTTCTGTTTCTTACCGGTCACGATAATATTCATTTGCCGAAGCTGGCGCTGTCCAATAATCTTGAGGAATTTTTGTCAGGCCTTAAGGGAACGGATTATTATGAGGTTCTCCGGCCTTTTGCTTCGGAAACAACGGCCAATCGCATGTTTAATATGGAAATGGCCTTGGATCTCTATTACCTCAAGCTTTTGAAGAAGTCTTCCATGAAATGGCTTTCGGGCCGTGACAGGGTAATTGCGAATGCTTTCGTTGATGTTGAGATAGATATGTTCAACATCTTTTGGATATATAGAAGTAAGTCCTATTATACTATTCCTACAGAAGTCATAAGAAGCTATATTCTTCCTAATTATGGAAAGATGAGAAAAACAACCATTGAAGCTCTTCTATCTGCTAAAAACCAGGAGGAGTTCGTCCGAGTACTGGCGGAAACTCGCTATAGGTTTCTTTTTTCCTCGGAAAATGAAATCCTCAACGAACACAACTACCTGGAATTCATCTACAAGTATTACCGCCACCGGTTTCGTGCCGACAGCTTTTCCATTGCCTGCGTTTTTTCCTATATCAGGCTGAAGGAAATAGAGATGGGCAATTTGATTTCTATAATTGAGGGAGTCCGTTACAGACTGCCTCCAGAACGAATGCGGTATTTTGTAGCCGGAATACCTAATTAAACCGGAAAAAGGAAGTGAAGAGCCATGGCTGTGGAGCATATGAAGTATGTCAGCGTACTGGGGCCGTTAAAGGATTTCGAACCTTTCGTGCTCAAGTACGTTATTAATGGCAATGTTCAGCTTGAGCCCTCCTACAAGCATATTGATGTTAAAGGTCTGGTACCTTTTGAGGAAGAAAACCCTCTTGAGCATCTAAAAAAGAGAATGCGGGTGCTTAATGAAAAAATGAACGCCTCTGTCCGCGTTTATAATAAGAGCACTATTGAAGAGCTCTCTCCCGAGGCGCTGGATGCTCAGTCCCTGAGCGAATATGTGGGTAAGCTTGAAGAACGCCTGGAAGAAACCCGCCGGGAAATTGAAGGCTATAAAACCGGTATCATGGAAAGAGAGCGGATTGTAAGTCAGATAACGCCGATTTCCAGTCTTGAGTTTAATGTGGAAGATCTCTTCCATATGGAGTTCTTTAAATTTCGTTTCGGCTCCCTTCCCAGAGAAAACTTTTCAAAACAGAAAGAATATCTGGATAATCTTGACGTTATTGTGATCCCGCTTTCGGATGCAGGCG
>JAEXPO010000126.1 GCA_023446675.1 Bacillota bacterium
AATAAGAACCCGGCCTTTATTGGACAGGAGGCGGGAATACCCGTCGGCATAGCCAATGGGCAAGGTGGCCAGCCTGGTATTTCCGCTGGCTCTGAATTTGCGGCCATAGCTTACGGCATCCCCCTCGTTCAGGGTTTTTATCATGGTAATACGGCTCTTAAGGGTCATAACAGGCTTTAAGTCAATCAACCCGGGATCCACTTCTCCGGAGGGATAGATGCCGTACAGAATAATGCCCGGCCTTACCATGTTCAGCGCAGTGTCAGGGTATTGCATGATGGCGCCGCTGTTTGCGGCATGACAAAGCTTAACATCATATCCGCTTTGTTTAAGCTTTTCCATAAAGCTTATAAAACGGCTGTACTGCCAGCGTGTATATTCTCCATCCCTCTCATCGGAGGTAGAAAAATGGGTAAAAACCCCTTCCAAATAAATGCCTTCCTTTTGGGAGCATAATTGGATAAAGTCCAAGGCCTCCTTTTCCGGATTTACCCCCACCCGGTTCATGCCCGTATCGATCTTGACATGGATTGCCGCCCGCTTCCCTGTTTTCAACGCCGCTTTGGAAAGGGCCTCCAGTAAATCCGGGCTGAAAACGGTTTGAGTAATAGCGTATTTTAACAGCTCCTCCGCCCGTGCCGGCTCCGTATGACTTAAAACCAGAATGGGTACCGTCACACCCATCAGGCGAAGCTGAACGGCCTCGTCCGCAAGGGCCACCGCCAGCCTGTCGGCGCCGTTTTCAAGTAGCACGGGAACCGTATGGGCAACACCGTGGCCGTAGGCGTCCGCCTTAACCACAGCCATAATCTGCGCCTCGGGCTTTACCCTACGGCGTATGGCTTTTATATTGTGAGCCAGGTGATCCAGGTTAATTTCCGCCCAGGATCGTCCATATGCATGATTCATTTTACCAACCTCTTTATGGATTAAATTAGCTTATGCTTGCATTAAGGAGGCAGGCACCTTTGATTATCAAGGTGCCGTCACCTTAAGAATGGCTTTGGGTATGCTCTTTAATATATCCGAAGCCATGAGTCCGTGTTCGCCCTTTTCCTCCTCCTCCAGATCCCCTGCCAGTCCGTGGAGGTATACGGCGGCAACAGCCGCATCAAAGGGTTCCAGGCCTTGTCCCAGGAGTGAGGCCAAAATACCCGCCAATACGTCTCCGGAGCCGCCCGTAGCCATTCCGCTGTTGCCGGTGGGGTTAATAGCGGCTCTCCCGTCATTGGATGCAATGACCGTGGCTGCACCCTTGAGCACCACTGTCAGGCCGTACTCCTCCGCAAAGCGGCGGGCCACTCCCAGCCTGTCTGCCTGAACCTCCGCTGTGGAAAGCCCTGTAAGCCTTGCCATTTCAGTAGGATGGGGAGTAATCACGGCTTCACATTTCAGATTTTCCAGAAGTGATTTATCCGCTGCCATGAGGTTCAGTGCATCACCGTCAAAAACCGAGGGCTTTTCGCACAGGCGGATAAGACGCTTCATTAAAGCCTGTGCACGGTGATCGCAGGATAGTCCGGGCCCTGCAAGCACAGCTTCGGAATCGGCCAGGAGCTTTTTAAGCAAATCGTCTCCTCCATGGTTTCCAGGTTCTCCTGCCCGGGTCACACTCACTTCCTCCGTTTTTTCAAGAGGAACAAAAACAGCCTCCGGTATAAGGGCTGAAACGGTTGCCAGACAGGCTTCCGGAAGCACCAGCCGGACAATGCCCGAACCGGTGCGGTAGGCGGCCCCTGCGCATAAATAAGGCGCTCCATACATTCCGGTGGAACCGGAGAAGGCCAGAACCTTGCCAAAGGTTCCTTTATGACCGTCGGCAGGCCGTTTGGGAAGAAGGCTTTTTACCTTTTCCGAATCCGTCAGAAAAATCGGGAATTCCGGTTGAAAAAGGCTGTGTGGTATGGAAATATCCGCTACCACAAGCTCTCCTGTATAATAGGCTCCCGGATAGAGAACCTGTCCGATTTTAGGTAAAAAAAAGGTTACGGTAGCCTGGGCGCGAACACAGGTGTTCAGCACGGCTCCCGTAAGCCCGTCGATCCCGGAGGGAATATCAATGGATAAAACAGAGTGAGCGCAGCGGTTTATCAAGTCGATAACTTTTTCGCCAAGGCCCTCCACATTTCGGTTAAGCCCCGTTCCGAAAAGCCCGTCTATTACCAGTCCCGCTTGAAGGCAAGCCTCTTCCAGGTGAAAAAGGGCCTCTTCTCCATCCAGGACAATGGGTTTAATACCCATTGTATCCACAATAGCCCCATTCGTCAGGGCGTCACCCTTTAAATCCGCAATCGGCACCATGGAAAAAACCTTAACCTCATACCCTCTGACATAGAGCAGCCTTGCCGCGGCATAGGCATCGCCTCCGTTGTTGCCGCCTCCCGCAATGACCGCCACGCTGCGGGTGCGGCTTTTTTCAAGCATGGCCTGAGCCTTTTGGGCTACGTGAAGGGCGGCATTTTCCATAAGTACGATACCGGGAATACCCAGCTGTGTTATGGCCTCTTTATCTGTTTGACGCATCTGTTCCGGTGTTATCAGCCTCATTGGGAATCCCCTCCAAACCGTAAAGGCTCTCAAGCTTCTTCAATTCATCCGTGCCGATAAGGGTTGTAAAGTTGGCGGCATATTGGCTCCAATCCACCCGATAGCTTTCAATTTCCTTCCGGATGGCCTCTTCGCGCTTCACCAGCTCATCAAGCTCCGTCTTAAGCTGAATGGTTTTCGCCCGGTGTCCCGCAATAGCGCTGAATATGTAACGGACGGTTTCCTGCAGAAGAATGAAGTTGGATTGCTTTAAATCCTCCTCTACCCGTACAACATCGTCCTCAATATGCTCCATACGCTCATTGATTTTCTCAATTTGCTGCTTATCCTTTTTGAGCTCCTCCTTGGCTTTATCGTCATCCTCTTCAAAAGCTCTTTTAGTGAGGCTCATAATGCGGTTCATAAAGCGTTTTTTCTCCGGCTCCAGGGTTTCCTGCTCTTTTTTGAGCATGGCCTCTTCCTTTATGAGCTCGTTCATGGACTTTTGAAGAACCTGCAATTCCGGACTCATGGGCAGGGCTGCAAACAGCCTGGTCCATCGTTCATCCAGTGTTAGCCGTGAGATGTTGTTTTTGCGTAATATTGAAATGTCAAACAGGGTTTCCTGATCCTTTTCAAGATTTTTTTCTTTTTTATTGCGATAATGCCTGCGCGATTTAAACGGCCACATGACTCACCCTCCTGTTACTTTCACAACACATATACCGGACTGTATTCTTTTTTGCGTTCCTTTTTATAAGGGGTTGACCATCTCTTAGCTTTTTATTGAAAAAGGATTAAATTAAAGGGTTCTGGCGTATTGGGCAATTTCCCGGGTAGTCAG
>JAEXPO010000142.1 GCA_023446675.1 Bacillota bacterium
TTCAGGAGCCTCTGTTCCCATTCCTGGACCGAAACGCCGGAAAAATACTCCCTGTAATGGGGCTCAAGCTCGGTATTAACCGGCGCAAACCCGCCTTTGGCAAAGTATTTTGCAAAAGCTTCGTCAACCCTGACCAGATCTGTAAGCCGGAGCCTTGTACCGGAAGCAAGATCCAGATTTAGGGTATAGAAAAGGTTTATGGGGTAAGCGGCGTCCTCCACATAGCCCAGGCCTGAAAAAATGAGGCTTAACCGTTCCCGGGTTTGCAGGGCAATTTTATAATCCACCTCCACATGAACCTTTCCCTCCGCCCCTTCAAAATAGTCCGCCCCCTTCATGGCTTCACTGAGAATAAGCTCGTTGATTTTCGCTTCCCACGCACTGTCGGCGGACCGGGTGAATTGAGGATAGCGTATTTTAATTTCGTCCTTTTCATAAAGCCGGGATTCTGCTTCTCCCATGCCCCCTGAGGAATCGCCGGAGGGTGTTGCGGACCCAAGGGCTACTAACGGCTCACCATTATTGGAAGAGGCTTCACCAGCCTTTTCCTCCGCTTCCGGCAGCTTTTCCTCAGCCAGCCTTCCGCAGCCTGAAACAGACATCGCCGTAAAGAAAACCATGAGCCCAACAAACAGTATGCTTAATGCTTTTTTTATCATCCCGATAATTTCCCTTCCGTCCGCTCTCTTTTTGTAACGGCTGTGCCCGACACCGAAAGAGGCTTTTGGTTCTTAATATATCCGGGATATGAGGTTTTAGCGATTTTATTTTTCTTTGCATTGATTCCTTTTTTTATTATAAATAGTGTTTCCTTTTCCGGCAACCTGGTCTATTCCTACATACCGTAGCCTTTAAGCAATCCCGCTTTCAGATCCCAAAGGGGCTGGGACAGATCCACATAATAGCGGTGAGGGTTTTCAAGGCGCTTCACCTCATCCCAGAGGGTGTCCACCTGTTCCCGGCAGTAGTCCCGTATGGCCTCAAGGCCGGGATTCTCATAAACCGGTTTTCCCTTTTCCAATAGGGGAATCTGAAGCTTCTTAGCATGGAAATTTTCAACTCTTTTTCTTTTCCAGGTGTGTTCCGGATCAAAAAGCTCATAGGGAGAGTTATCGTCTATTACCTCGTCCCTCAGGGTTATTACATCCGCTATGGCCTTGCCTGAAACCCTGTCATAGAGGCGCCAGACATTTTTAAATCCAGGATTAGTAATTTTACCCACATTTTCACTAATTTTTATTTTAGGCTCCAGCCTCCCGTCCTCTTCCAGGGCAACCAGCTTGTAAACACCGCCGAAAACCGGCTCCGAACGGGAGGTGATGAGGCGCTCTCCCACTCCGAATAAATCCACCTTTGCTCCCTGCAAAAGAATATCACGAATAATGTATTCGTCAAGAGAATTGGACGCGACAATTTTGCAGTCGGGAAAGCCTGCCCCATCCAGCATTTTTCGGGCTTCCCTGGACAAATAAGTAATATCTCCGCTGTCAATACGTATGCCCGACGGTCGATAGCCCTTTGGCACCAGCTCCTCGTTAAAAATCTCAATGGCATTGGGAACACCGGACTTTAGAACATTATAGGTATCCACAAGCAGAGTGCAGTTTTTGGGATAGGTGCGGGTATAGGCCCGAAACGCTTCCTTTTCAGCAGGAAACATCTGAATCCAGCTATGAGCCATGGTTCCGCTTATAGGAATGCCGAAATCCCGCTCCGACAGCGTGCAGGCAGTTCCCACACAGCCTGCGATATAGGCTGCTCTGGCTCCGTAAACCGCGCCGTCTCCGCCCTGTGCCCGCCGTGAACCAAATTCCATCACCCCCCGCCCATCCGCAGCCCGGACAATACGGTTGGCCTTGGTGGCAATAAGGCTCTGGTGATTAAGCGTTAAAAGGACCATGGTTTCAATAAATTGGGCCTCAATCACCGGCCCTCTTACCGTAAGAATGGGCTCACCCGGGAAAATGGGGGTTCCCTCCGGGATGGCCCACACATCACAGGTAAACTTAAAATTCCGGAGATAATTAAGAAATGCCTCGCTGAAAAGGCCTTTTGCTTTAAGAAAGGCAAGATCTCTTTCTTCAAAGCGAAGATTTTTCAAATAATCCACAAGCTGCTCCACACCGGCCATAATGGCAAAGCCGCCTTTATCCGGAAGACTTCTGAAAAACATATCAAAATAGGCAATTTGGTCCTTCATGCCGTTTTCAAAATAACCGTTGGCCATGGTCAGCTCATAAAAATCCGTAAGTAATGTCAAATTGTTTTTATCCGTCATAGCCTTTAAACCGTCCTTTCGTGTTTCCAGGACTTTCCCGGAAAACTAAGCCTGATTCTCCTTACTTTATATTCCTAACTACCTCCACGCCATTGATTATCATGGTGTAAAGTGCCGAAAGATGCATAAAATCGCCGTCATGGAGTTCAAAGTCATAGGTGTCCACCAGCCTTTCGGGCACTATCACCCGAACCCTTTTATTCTGGCGGTTAAACCACGCCTTCAGCGCCGTGGCAAGCTGCACCACACAAATATCCGTGCAGTCGCCGGCAAGAATAAAGTTTTCGATATGCGCGTGGCTCTTTAGCCAGTGACTGAAGTCCTCCTCAAAAAAGCCGTTGGTGGAATTCTTTGGGATGAGCAGGTAATCGCCTGCCTTTTTAATTTCATCCACAAGCTCCGATTCCGCTGTGCCTTTAAGGCAGTGGGGCGGATAGGCCTCGAACTCCGGTGAGGCCGGGGTATGATTGTCGGCAAAGGCGACAACAGGCGCCTGTCTTCCGCTTAAACGTCCCATAAGCTCCGTGATACCGGGTATTAAAGCTTCAATCCGCGGACTTTGAAGCGCTCCCTCTCTGGCAAAGCCATTGGTCATATCAATGACAATAAGCGCTGTCTGTTCGGCCTCAAGTGTATTCAGCTCCAAATCAGGAAGGCTCTTCACTTTATCAAAAAGCTTGGCCAGAGTATCTCCGCTTTTCTTTAAAAAGGCTCCTTTATTATTCCAATCCATAATTTCATTCTCCTTTACATAAATTGTTCATTTTTTTTACGTTTCCTATTCTTCCCAGGGATCCGCGTTAAACCGAAAAAGCTTTGACGGGCGGTGCCCCGCGTCCTTGCGATATTGATTTGTTTCTGTCACCCGATCCTTAATTTTTCTCCTAAAATTCGCTTTTAGTAGCTCCTTTTCCAAAATAACCTCGTAAACCTGCTGAAGCTCGGTGAGTGTAAACAGCTCAGGCATAAGGTAAAAGCCAATGGGAGTGTATTCGATTTTGCTTCGCAGCCTTTCCAGACCGTACTCAATCATTTCTCCATGA
>JAEXPO010000014.1 GCA_023446675.1 Bacillota bacterium
TAATCATGGGAGATAAGAAGCAGCGTACCGGTATAATCCTGCAATACGCCTTCCAGTGCTTCCAAAGAATACACATCCAGGTAGTTTGTGGGTTCGTCCAGAATAATGAGATTAGCTTGTGATACCAGAAGACGGGCAAGAGAGGTTTTTACCTTTTCTCCGCCGCTTAATACGGCTACCTTTTTGTGTACATCCTCACCCTTAATTAAAAGGCGGGCCAGTATCGTTCTAACCTCATGCTCGGGTTTCGTGCTTACCTCCATGACGTTTTGAAGAAGGGTTTTATTCTCATCCAAAATTGAGAAGCTCTGGCTGAAATAGCCGATGATTACTCCCGGTGCAATGCGAAGGCTGTCATGACCTGTTCGGATTCGCTCTGCCAGGGTGGTTTTGCCTGTTCCGTTAGCACCCATGAGAGCAGTTCTCAGCCCGGTAGGAATGATAAAGGAGGTATCCGTAAGGAGCCTATTGCCGTCAAAGCCCATGGTTAAGGCCTCTCCGCGCACAGCGACAGAGGCAACCGGATTTCGGGGCGGATCCAGACTGAGCTTCACTTCTGTCCGGGTTGGCCGCTCTTTTTTCTCAAGACGGTCCAAGCGGGATTCCATGGAAGCAACACCCTGGCGCAGCTTTTTTTGCACCTCGGTGAACCCTCTTTTGTGGAGCCGGGCTTCCGAGTTTCCCATTCTGGAGGGAGCTTTTTTCACCTTGCCCGCATTCTCCCGACGTTCCGTAAGACGATCTTCAAGACGTTTCTTTTCCTTCACATAAGACTGGTATTCAAATTCGCTTCGGGCAAAGCGTGCTTCCCTCTGTTCCACATAATCGCTGTAATTTCCGTTATACACCTTAAGCTTGCCGTTGGATAGCTCAAAAATGCGGTTAACAAGCCTGTTCATCAGGTGCCGGTCATGAGAAACAAGTACCAGTGAGCCTCTGAAGTCCGAAAGCTCCTTTTCAATGTATCGGGTACCCTCCATGTCCAAATTGCTGGTTGGCTCGTCGGCAAGCAGGATACCGCTGGCATCGTCATAGCTCATTACAAAGCGGAGCTGCGCCTTTTCGCCACCGCTGAGATTGTCGTCGCCTGCTTCTGGGACGCCGTCGTCCTGCTGACGCAAAAAGGAAAGGGGCGTATAACATCGTATGGAGCCGGAATCCGGACGTTCTTCCCCTGAAAGAAGCTTTAACAGGGTAGACTTTCCCGAACCGTTGGTACCAACCAGACCAATTCTTTCACCGGCATGTATTTCAAAGGACACATTTTCAAATAAGG
Organism: Bacillota bacterium; assembly: GCA_023446675.1. Lineage (GTDB taxonomy): Bacteria > Bacillota > Clostridia > DSM-8532 > DSM-8532 > DTU059. Next base: position 1,277 of record JAEXPO010000014.1, read on the forward strand.
TTCTATCGCCAAAGGCTTTCATCAATTTATCGCATTTTAAAATCAACATAAAAAAACCTCCCGGAAAACCATGAAGCGTTCCGAAAGGCTTTGTACAGCATAAATCAAGAGCAATACGGGAGCTTAATTGCCTGGGGCAGGGGAGTACTCTGTTGAGCGTAGTTTCATTACACAATCTCAAACAGATGATCCAAAGCTAATTCCGTATTCTTTATGGGATGGTAAAACATCGCCGGCCAATTTCGGACGCAATACATGATTAAAATAGATCATGTTCGCTCTATTTATATATTACCGAAATTAGCCAATTCTCATGTTTTAGGCCCATCCTTTCACTATCACAACTTTTTGATCAAACAGGATCAACGGTTAAAATTTAACACACTCCGGCTTTTCCTGTCAAGCCCTTATCTCTTTCCATGTTCAAAGGGCTCGCCCGAAGCACGGGGCGCCTGGGTTGTTCTGGAGAAAAAGATGAGCGCAAGGAGTGTCAGCACGTAAGGGAAAATTTTGAGGTACACCGGCGGTATAACATTAAAGGAGGGAATAACCTGTGACACATTGGCAATGGTGCTGGCAAAGCCGAAAAAGAAGGTGGCGCCCAGAATACCCAGAGGCTTCCACTGACCGAAAATGAGAGCAGCCAGAGCAAGAAAGCCAAGCCCTGAAACGGAGCCATTGAATTCCGCCGAAATGGTGACGAGGAATACGGCGCCGCCTAAGCCTGCACACATTCCAGACAGCATGACGGCAATGTAGCGGATCCGGTAAACATTTATACCGGCGGAATCCGCCGCATGAGGATGCTCGCCGCAAGCTCTGAGACGAAGGCCAAAGGGTGTTTTGTATAAAAGTCCCCAGCTTAAAAGCAGAATCAAAAGGATAATCCAGGTAGTCATGTAGTTCTGGGTAAAAAACAGCTTTCCCAGTACCGGGATGTTTTCAAGTCCCGGAATGTTGAAGCGGGGAAGGGTGTTGATTCGGATATTTCCGCTGCCAGTGGTATTGCGTGCAAGAAACACCGTAAGTGCGCCCGCTATCATATTGATGGCTGTACCGCTTATAACCTGGTTGGCGTTGAGGTTAACCGCCGCAAAGGCGTGAAGCAGCGAAAAAACAGCGCCGCCCAGAGCTGCTGCCGCAAGTCCCACATAAATAGCGTTTTGGCCTATAACAGGGTACAGATTGGAAATGACGATGGCGGCCACAAAGGATCCCATAACCATCATGCCTTCCAGACCAATGTTTACAACACCGCTTCGCTCAGAATACAGTCCGCCCAAGGCGGTAATGAGCAGGGGAATAGTATAGGCGACGGCATAGGGTGAAATCTGGGTGATGAGGATCCACGCCTCCTGTAAAAAATGCCACATCAGGATTTCACTCCTTTCTTTTTACGCTTCAGCCTTTCCAGCAGCCTGTCAATAAACACGCTGGTTGCCGCAAAGTAGATGATGGTTGCTATGATGGTATCCGCTATTTCCGGCGGAATTTTGGCATTGGCATTCATAAAGCCTTTTCCGGTGTAGAGAATACCGAAGAAGATGGATGCAGCCACAACTCCTATAGGGGAGTTTGCGCCCAGAAGGGATACGGCAATGCCGTCAAAGCCCTGGGCCGGCATAACACCTATCTTTATGGTATTGGTATAGCCTACGTGATAGACGGCTCCTGCGAGTCCCGAGAGGGCTCCGGCAATGGCCATGGCAAGAATCATATTCTTG
>JAEXPO010000205.1 GCA_023446675.1 Bacillota bacterium
GCATGGACGCCATGATGATGAATACGGACCTGGAAGACAAGGCCATGATTGCCGAAACCATAAAGTATGCCGTCATCGTCGTTTCAACACTGCCTATCCTTTTACTCTATCCTTTTTTGCAAAAATATTTTGTAAAAGGTGTTATGATTGGTTCGGTAAAGGGGTAGACGGGGCTGTGTTTACTTAAGGGACTATTAAAATGTTAAAAGCATTTATAGTAATTACGCAAATATGAAAAGGGGGACTATTATGAAAATAGTCAAAAAGACAATCGCATCGGTGCTTACAGTGGCATTGCTGAGCGGCTGCGGAACGCTGCCGGAGGTCAGTAATGCGGATGTTTCGGCAACGCCTCCGGTACAAACGGAGGATGCGGGAAGTAAAGAGGTTTACCCTCTTCAGGGGGAGAGAAAGCTAACCTACTGGGTAGGCGTCACCTCGGCCAACACGGCGACCAATAACGATGATGTGCCGTTCTGGCAGGAGCTGCAAAAGCGTACCGGCATTGACATTGAATTCATGCATCCGGTATCGGGGCAGGAAAGCGAAGCCTTCAATCTCATGCTGGCAGCAGGGGATTATCCGGATATTATTGAAAGCAAGCTTGTTGAAACGGGAACCCTGTATAACAAAGGCGTAATCATCGATTTGACGGACGTTATGCCACAATACTCGCCCAATTATTACAATTACCTCCAAGCCAACCCTGAGATCCTGCGCCAGATAAAAAGCGACGACGGCAAGCTTATGCTGTATCCTCTCATCCGTGAAGCTTCTATTTCACAGACCACCACCGGACCTATTGTACGCAAGGATTGGCTGGACAAGCTTAATTTGACCGAACCCGAAACCATAGAGGAATGGGAAGTCATGCTGACAGCCTTCAAGGAGCAGCTTAATGTTCCTATTCCTTTGGGTACCCGGGCCAGCACAACCACCACCAACATGATTGCAAGCGCATGGAATATTTATCTTGGCTTCTACCATGATGACGGAACTGTAAAATACGGTTACACTGAGGCCGCATTTAAGGACTATATTACAACCATGGCCAGATGGTACCAAAACGGGCTTCTGGACAAAAACTTCGCAAGTGCGGATAAAAAGACCCAGGATGCCAATTTCCTTGCCGGAAAGCAGGGCGCTACCTTTGGAGCGGTAGGCGGAAACCTGGGTGTGTGGATGACAGGGGCAAAAGCCAACGGTGATAATGAATTTAACCTGGTGGGCCTTAAATTGCCTGTTCTTAACAAGGGTGATGTTCCCCAATACTACGATATCACACAGTTTGAGTACAGCAACGGCAACCCCTGGGCAATGGTTTCCTCTCAATGCAAGGACGTTGAAGCTGCGGCTCGTCTGCTGGATTATGGTTATACCGAGGAAGGCGGAAAATTATACAATTTTGGTATTGAGGGCATAAGCTACAATATTGTCGATAATGCCATTATTCCTTTGACAGAGGAAGAGGTACAGGCAAAATACAACATGAACGTCACGGACTTCAAAAAGAGTTATTCCCGTTCCACAGACAGCGGGCCTTTTGTATTAAGTCCCTACCTGATGCAATTTTCTCAGACAGAGGAGCAGATGGCTGCCCTTGAAAACTGGTCCCATAATGAAAACAAGGAACACAAAATGCCGCCTATAGTACTTTCGGCAGATGCAAGCATGGAGTTTTCCTCCATCATGGCCGATATCAAAACCTATAATGAAGAAATGATTGTTAAATTTATCATGGGTGTTGAATCTCTGGATAATCTGGACAAGTATCAGAGTACCATTATGGGTATGAATATTCAGCGCGCCATTGAAATTCAGCAGGAAGCGCTGGACCGTTACTTCGCAAGATAAAAAAAGTATATGGCGGGATAGTGCTGAAAGGCAGCCCGTGAGGTAAAAGGTGTGGGTAAGACTCACACCTTTTGCTCTTCACGGAACAGGATAAGTCTGTTATAAAGAAAACAGGATTTGCCCTATAAGATACCGCTGATGCTTATTGTTTCAATTACCCCTAAAGGGGATGGAGAGAAGAAATGATTGATCGAAAAAAGCTGGTCACAAAACACAATCCTAAGCTTGGGAAGGCCGATCTGTATAGCCCATTGTCTTTAGGAAACGGGGATTTTGTGTTTACCGCCGACATAACCGGCCTGCAAAGCTTTAAACAAGACTATGACAAGGGCATGCCCCTATGCACCATGTCCAATTGGGGGTGGCACACAACTCCTGTAAGCGAGACGTGCCACAGCTTTTCAAAGGCGGATTTGGAGCCTAAATATTACGATACCTATGGAAGGCAGGTTCCCTATTACACAAGCAGGGAAGACAGGGAGAAATACGACGCAATCCGTCAAAACCCCCATAAATACAATTTGGGCAGGGTGGGCTTTGTTTTTTTGGATGAAAAGGATAATTCTGCGGTTCTGTCCCAAATTACCGCCATTCATCAGGAGCTGAATCTTTATGACGGCATGCTCACCAGCTGCTATGATGTGTTTGAGCACCCCTGTCGGGTAAAAACCGTTTGCGACAGTGAAAGCGACAGCCTTGCCGTCCAAGCTGAAAGC
>JAEXPO010000351.1 GCA_023446675.1 Bacillota bacterium
GTATCCTCCGCCAAGATGGGAAATTTCAATCCTCCTAAAATGACTTTGGTAGCTTCCGTATTACGTTGCCCTATTTTCATCGTTTCATTTACACTGGAAAATGCAAACATCTGCGCTCCACCCGCTATTTTTGCTATCAAATTTCTTCTGTCTGCCCCAACATGCTGCATTTCTTCTACAAGATCGGCTATACAGGTATCCGCAAATTTTGCCCGGTTGGTCTGTGATGTTGAAATAGCTGAGCTAGGGAGCATTATATGTGCAAGACCGATAATTTTCTTTCTATTATCAAAAAGTGCGATTCCAACGCAAGAACCCAAGCCGAGGGTGGTTAATACCGAAGGATGATGAGCCACCTTCATGTCGGCCATACCGACCTTAATCAATTCAGCCATTCTTAAACTCCCAATGCCTCTAATAGACGGACATAGGATACTTCATCCGGAATTAGAAAAAAGTCTCCGATAACGCTGTCCATACCATCTGTAAATTCATTTTCAATATATAATACTGTGTCTGAGTGCCTTCCGAATTCAATGGCCGGAACACTTAAAATGGCGCCCGCCATATCCACTGCCAAAGCCGGTACATCGGAAACAATGGTCAGGTTGGTAAGAGCCGATAAGGCTGTTAGGTAAGAACCGGACAGAATATTGCCAACCTCTCTTAAGGCAGACATGTTAAGCTCATCAAACTCCAGTTCCTTGTCCAGGGACTGGCCCAGCAGGATATTAACCAGAAGCTGTGCAGAACGGGTATCCAGCATAAAAAGGATATTACCCTTTATGTCACCCATTACACCCAATAAAATACCGACAACCAGAGTCTCTGCTCCCCCCAGAACTTCATTCACTTCCGCGAATTTCATGACCTTGATTTGAGGAACCTTCATATCAATTTTTTTGTCAAGCATTTTAGCCAGTGCCGTAGCTGCGTTTCCGGCCCCAATATTACCGATTTCCCTAAGCACATCCAGCTGAAAACTATTCAATCCATTGAGCTCAAGACCTTCTGCCATTTTCTAATACACCTTTCTGTCGGCTTAATTAAGCCGAATATCATGTCTTAATCCTTAGCTGTCAGTTCAGAAATAAGCTTTTCAATATTTAGAAGAGTGACCAGTCTCCCGTCAATTTTTCCGATTCCGGTAATAAAATCAAGCGTCCGATCATTGGTGATGCTCGTAACACTTTCAATTTCCTTGCTGTTAAGCAAAATCACCTCTGCCACGGAATCCACCACCACACCTATGGTAATGTCATTGAGCTTAAACATGATAATCCGTGTATCGTCATCGGCTTCCTTTTCTGGAAGTCCAAACTTTAGCCTTAAGCTGACAATGGGGATGATTTCTCCTCTTAAATTGACCACACCCTTAATAAAGGATGGGGTTGTGGGTACCCGTGCGATATTCATTATTTTCTCAATAATGGATACCTTATGGATATCCGCACCGAACTCCTGATCTGCGATTTTAAATACGACAAATTGCCTCGTATCCAGGCCTTCCGCTACTTTCTCCATGGATGTTCTCCCTTCCTTTACAGCGCCAGTGTATTAACATCTACTATAAGGGCTACATTTCCGTCACCCAGTATGGTAGCGCCTGCAATGCATTTTACCCCTGACATCACTTTGCCCAGGGACTTAATAACAATTTCCTGCTGCCCGATAAGACTGTCCACAATAAAGGCCGACAGCTTATCTCCCTTTTTAACGATTACGGAGGTTAAATGCTTCTTTTCGCTGTCGGGTAAGGTACCCTCCACACTCAGAACCTCATCCAGACGGACGATGGGAATAACATTGTTGCGAAGCAGCATCACTTCCTGATTGCGCACCCTCTTCACATCGTGAACCTTGATATTGGTAATTTCCTGAATAGAGCTTAAAGGAATGGCGTACTTTTCAGCGCCGACCTTTACCATAAGAGCCTGTATAATGGCCAGGGTTAGTGGCAGACGTATAATAAACTTACTGCCCTTCCCGGTTCTGCTGTCTACCTCAACCATACCGCCCAGAGCTTCTATTTTTGTTTTAACCACATCCAGACCTACGCCCCGGCCCGAAAGATCCGTAACCTTATCGGCCGTGCTGAAGCTGGGCTTGAACAGGTATTCAATAATTTCCTTCTCAGACAGGGCATTGGCGGTTTCAGGGGATTCCAGCCCTTTTTCCACAATCTTTCGGCGAACCAGAGGAATATTGATGCCGCGGCCGTCATCCTCAACTTCAATAATAACATTGTTTCCGTCCTGGTAGGCTCTGAGATAGATATGACCGGCAGCTTCTTTTCCGGCCTTTTCTCTTTCCGCCTTATTCTCCAGACCGTGATCCGCGGAATTACGCAGAATATGGATAAGGGGATCTCCGATTTCATCAATAACCGTACGATCCAGCTCGGTTTCCTCACCGGACATTTCCAGCTCAATATCCTTGTCCAATTCACGTGCAATATCTCTTATCATACGGGGGAAACGGTTGAAAACGGTTTCAACGGGAACCATTCTTACCTTCATCACCGCGTCGTGAAGGCTTGTGGTTATGCGCTCAAGGTACTCAATGGATTCCGTGTCCGCTCCGCTGTCTTTGTTATGGCTGGATTCATCCAGGCGGGTTTTAATGATAATAAGCTCGCTTACCAGGTTCATGAGAGTATCCAGCCTATCAATGTCCACCCGAACCGTCTTACCGGTCTTTTGCGCCTTTTTGACAGTTGTTTCGCCTTCCGAAGCCGGAGTTCTGGATGCAGGTGCAGATGAAAGGGTTGTCCCTCCCTGTTTGGCGGCCTTAGCCTGAACGTCAAGCACGGTAACCGCAGCCTCATTCTCAGCAGCCTCCAGTGTCCCTTCCGCGTCTTCAATGAGTGATGTGCCTATCCCTAATACATTGACATCCTTTATCTCAGCAACCGAGTTAATTTCCTTAACGAAGAATTCCCTGGTCTTTTTACTGATGACGACAACTGTGAATTCATTATCAAACCGCTCGTCCTCAATATCCTCAACCTTTGGTACCGACTTGATAATCTCAGAATTCCGCTCAAGTATCTGGAAAACGATGAAGGCTCTTGCAGCCTTTAAAAGGCAGCCCTTATCCACCTCTACGTGAATTTGGAAGACATTCATTCCTGAATCAAGAGCCTTTCGTATGACGTTTCTTTCATACTGGTCAAGGGTGACTCGCAGGGCATCATCGCTTTCATTCAAAAGCGCTGCCGAAGGCTCCTCCGGATGAGAAAGCACCGGATTTTCCTGTACCACAGGCGTAGCCGGTACGGCGGCGTTATGTACGGTTTGGGGAATTTCACCCTTTTGAATCCGACCCAGAGCGGCTATGACATCATCATAGGTTTCCGATCCCTCATTGCCGGTGGCTACAATTTCATTCACATAGCCTTCCAGTGCATCCAGGCACTTAAAAAGAACATCAACGCTGTTGGAATCAGCCACCATACGTTCCTTCCGGAAATCGTCCAGAATATCCTCCATATCATGTGTAAGCCTTTGCATTTTCACAAAGCCCATGGTTCCGGACATTCCCTTTATGGTGTGGGCAACGCGAAATATTTCATTGAGCACCGCCTTGTCCCTGTTATTTTTTTCAAGCCCCAGAAGGGAGGCGTTGAGACTTTGCAAATGCTCACGCGATTCTTCCACAAATATATCCAGGTATTGATTCATATCCATTACCGGCGCACCCCCATGTATTTCATAATACTTTTTGGTATATCATGTAGCGGAACTACTTCGTCGACTATTCCCAGCTCAACGGCTGTTCTGGGCATCCCATAAACAATACTTGTACTTTCGTCCTGTGCCAGAATGTATGTATTTTTCTTTGTTTGCTTCAAATTCTGCAGGCCCTTGCTTCCGTCGCTTCCCATACCTGTCATGATGACTCCGATAAAGTTTTCGGCACGGGAGCGTGCCAGAGAATTCATCATGCCGTCCACACTTGGCCTGAACCCTCCCACAGGCGGACCGCCCACCAGCCGGACCCGTGGGGGATAGGTGCCCTCGGCAAAGGTAAAATGGATGTTGCCTGGAGCAACATAAACATGCCCGGGCTTGAGTTCGTCATCCTCCTCCGCCTCCTTGACTGAAAGGCGGCTGTTTTCATTCAGACGAACAGCCAAAGAACGCGTAAAGCCCGGAGGCATATGCTGTACAACAACAATGGCCGCGGGCAAATCGGCGGGAAACTCGGGCATAATGGTGGATAAGGCTCTGGGGCCACCGGTGGAAACCCCGATTGCAATGATATATTTTAATTGATTGCCCCCTGTTCCGAAAGTAAGAAGAGGGCGCTCAGCGGGTTTTTTTTCGATTTTTCTTATTTTTTCAGCCTTTTTAAAGTTTCTGTAGGCAACCTTTATTTTGTCGATGATTTCGCTTCGCTTCATTTCATCGGACATATTAAAAACATTTTCCGGCTTGAGTATAAAGTCAATAGCTCCCTGCTCCAATGCACGAATGGTGGCAAACTCGCCCTCTCTGGAGAAGCTGCTTACCATAACAACCCCATAGGTCCCCTGCTTTTGCAGGTTTTCAAGGCAGGTAAAGCCATCCATCACGGGCATTTCCACATCAAGAGTCACCAAATCGGGCTGAAGCTCTTTAGCCTTTGCTAAAGCATCCAGTCCGTCTTTCGCACTCCCTATAACCTCAATTTCCGGATCCATTTCCAAAAGATTCTGTAGAATACGCCGCATTAATGCAGAATCATCTACTACCAGAATCCGTATTTTACTCTCGCTCATTTGCTCGACCAGCCTTTTTTCAGCAGTTTTCTTTGTGAGTCAAAAATAAAGCCGATGAGTTTTTCTCTGTCCTTTTCCGTTATGTCTTCAAATTCCACGCCTACTTCATATTTAAATATACCCTTATCATCAACATTAATAACACGGACTATTTTACCGACATAAGTAACCGTATCACCGTCACTTATGTTCAAGATTCCTTCAATGTACTGCCCCACTTCGGCTTTCTCCCTTAAAAGAAGGCACATGCCTCCTCCGCTGATATCACGGGTAACAGTCTTCTGGAACTCGCCCCGTTCCTTACTGGGAGTGCCTCTCTTGGCGTAAATCCGGATTTTGATATCTTGAGAGGCAAGAAAACGAAAATAAATACGGCGCTGTATTTTTTCAGGCAGGCTGGTGGCTTTAATACGCAGAAGATAAATGCTGCCCGCTAAAATTCTTTCAAGGCAGACTGCCTCAAACTGATATAAATCACCATTCTTTACAAAAACAATGCTCAAAAGCTGATCGCGATGCACAGGATAATTGCGGCCTTCAAAAATAGGTGCTAAAATATCCAAAGCTCCGTCAGGTCCGCCTGATTCAAGACGGCTGACTAAAAAGGGCAGAATCCGTTCCCCTTCTTCGTTTATTAGCTGCATTTCCAATCTCGTACCTATTTCCAGAACCGTATTACTCATAATAAACCTCTATATATCTTAATGTAGACTTTATCTTCATTTGGTGCAATATTCCATGCCATTATAGCATAAAGCTTCAAACTTCACATTAAAACGCACTGAAATAAATTAAAAGCCTGACCCTTGAAGGCTTTAAAAAAAAGACAGTAATTTGGCGATAAAACCTTTAGCTCCTCCGGCTTCCTCCCCTTGAGGCAAATTATCCGTCCCTACCAAGGTTCGGGCGATATCAGCAATATTCCTGGCTGCCTTCCCTCTCGGGTTTTCAAGGCTGAACGGCTTTTGCTGCTTTACAGAACGGATGACACTGTCATCATACAAAATATAGCCCAGCTTTAAAAGCTTTAAGGACAAAAACTTTTCCGATACGGCTGTGAGCTTTCGGATTATTTCATCAGCCTCCTTTGGGGATTCAACACGGTTAACAACCACATGAATTTTCTTTCTCTTATCTCTTCGGGAAACGGTTTTAACAAGGGCATAGGCATCGGTAATGGAGGTGGGCTCAGGAGTGGTAACCAGAATAATTTCGTCTGCAGCCACGATAAAGCTCATAACATTTGACGAAAGACCGGCGCCCGTATCAATAAGAATAAAGTCAAAATGCTTGTCCAGCAATGCGATATTCATTACAAATTTTCGAAGCTTTTTCCTGTCCAGATGGATAAGCTCTTCCATACCGGAGCCACCTGACAGAAATTTTATATTTTCAGGTCCCTGGGCAAGTATATCCAGAATCTCTTTATCATCATGTATTAAATCAAGAATGGTGTGCTTGGATATAACCCCAAGAAGGACATCAATATTGGCCAGGCCAAAATCCACGTCCAGGATTACCACACGATACCCCTGCCGGCTTAAGGCAATGGCCAGGTTAACCGTAACATTGGTTTTTCCCACACCGCCTTTTCCGCTGGTAACAGTTATCACCCGTGCGTTTTTTACAAGGACTTCCTCATCCTGCTTTAAAGAAGCCACATTGTTCTTACGATCGACTATTTTACGAAGCATTTCTGCCTGATCACTCATAGGCACCTCCCTGACCTCCAGTTGGCAACATGTACCTTCACATGACTAACCGACTCCGTTGGAGTGAAGCAAACCGCTTATTATGGCTCGGGGACTTGCAATTTCCAAATCGTCAGGTACGCTCTGACCCGCGGTGGTATAGGAAA
>JAEXPO010000359.1 GCA_023446675.1 Bacillota bacterium
CTCAATACCGGCAAGCCCAGAAGGAAGCCGACAAAGCCGGAGGCCAGCATGCCAAAAACAAGGAAGAGCCAGAACCAGTTCCCCGATATGGGAAAGCCGGAGCCAAAGACATTATTGGCTTGGGATGAAGCAAAGAAAGCATAGGTATAAGCGCCTACCGCATAAAAACCTACATAGCCCAGATTCAAAAGCCCTGTAAAGCCAACAACGATATTCAGGCCCATAGCCAGTACCGCATAGATGCCGATCTGAGTAAGAACATCCTGATAGTATCCGTTGGAAACACCGACCAAAGGCATAATGACAAGAAGATCCACCGCTCCCACAAGCAGCTTTACCTTCATATTGTGCTTGGACAAATAAATTAAGAGAAGGGAAAGCAAGAAGAGGATAAAAGCTATACCGTTTTTATTAAACACCAGCAGCAATAAGGGCGAAAGGAAAATAACAATATTCTGGAAAAGTTGGGATTTGAAAAAGACTCCTATTTTTGAAAACACATTCGTCATTTCTATACCTTCTCTCCGACAGTTTTTCCCAGGAGGCCGCTGGGCTTAAATATCAATATGATAATGAGAATGACAAAAGCAAAAACATCCTTATATTCGGCGCCGATAACACCGTTGGTTGCAACCCCCAGGAAGGCGGCGCCAAAGGTTTCAAGCAAGCCCAGGATAATACCTCCGAGCATGGCTCCCGGGATTTTTCCGATTCCGCCGAATACGGCGGCTGTAAAAGCCTTCATGCCCAGAATAAAGCCCACGTAGGGATGAATAAGAGCATACTGAACCGAAAAAAGTGTACCGGCAGCTCCTCCCATGCCTGCTCCAATAAGAAAGGTTAAGGAAATAACCAGGTCAACGTTAATACCCATAAGGGAGGCTGTATGCCTATCCTGTGCAACAGCGCGCATGGCCTTGCCCCACTTGTGCTTGGTTACGAAAAAATGGAGTCCGAGCATGATTATCACTGCAATTGCCATTATATAAATAACCTTTTCAGGTATTTTTAACGAATTAGTAATGTTGATTTCCCCAACGAAAAGAGTGGGTGTGGAAAGATAGAATGCGTTTTTCCATAAACCTTCAATTAATCTTACAACATCCTGCAAAATAAAAGAAACACCAATGGCAGAGATAAAGGGAACAAGTTTCGGTGCGTTTCTGACAGGCTTATAGGCAATACGTTCAACAAACACTCCCAATGTGCCGCTCAGTACCATGGCAATGAGCAGGGCAATCAACAGTGCGAGAGGAGCCGGTATTGAGGTTAAATAGCCCATGCTTTGGAGGAAGAGGAGTACTTCTGTTCCGGCAAAAGCGCCAAACATAAAAATTTCGCTGTGTGCGAAATTGATGAACTCCAGAATTCCATACACCATGGTATAACCAAGCGCTACAATGGCGTAAACAAAACCCAGGGTTAAGCCGTCAAGCAGCAATTGCGGTATCATTGCAGTCATTTGTTCCATAAATAAAACGACCTTTCCGTTTAAGTTAGGAATCGTTAAAGAGAGCTCCCGCGTGGAAAGCGGAAGCAAATTCAATCGTACTTGAGCAAAAGCTGAGGGGCTTATCGCCCCCTTGCTTTTAGCCGGATTTGCATGAGCAAATGGCTGTTATAAGCACCTTATAATGTAAAAACACCAATAAAGTACAAGTTATTCCGTCGGAACTGTTTATCACTTGACTTACGGGCATAACCCGCTGCTTTAAGAGAGGAGAAACCGTAAACAATTTCTCCTCTTTAAAACTTTCCGGAGAATTATTTCAGGTATCCGGCTGCGGGAATGGATTTAGCAACAGATGCAGGATACTTTGCTTCTTCAAAGGTCAACACATAAACCGTTGCTTCGGTATTGTCACCGATAGAATTGAAGGTAACGTTGGTAGCAAGACCCTTAAAATCCTTGGTTGCACGGACAGCGGTTACTACCTGCTCTCTTGTGGGCTTCTTGCCGCCATTGGTTTCTGCAGCAGCCAGAATACCGTCAAGGGTGACATTCATTGCATCATAACCGTAAGAAGCATAGGCCTCGGGAGCCTTCTTGAATTTTTCAGTGTATTTGGAAACAAAGGCTGCACCGGCTTCTGTTCCGGAAATGTCGGATGCAAGAGAGGTATAGTAGGAACCGATTGCAGCGTCACCGGCGATGTTGATAACTTCGGCAGAGTCCATACCATCGGGTCCGAGGAATTTTACGTCAATGCCTTTTTCCTTCAGCTGCTTGATAATGAGGGAGCCTTCGGGGTAAATACCGCCGAAATAGACAGCGTCAGCACCTGAAGCACGAATTTTTTCTTCAACCGCGCTGAAATCGGATTCGCCCGGAGTTATGCCTTCATAGCCCAGCACAGTTCCGCCGATTTCCTCAAAGCGCTTTTTAACCTCATCGGCAACACCCTGACCGTATGTGGTTTTATCCTGAAGGATGAACACTGATTTACAGCTCATTTCATTAAAGAGGAAGTCTGCACCGGCAGGTCCCTGGGCATCATCTCTTGCACAAATACGGTTAACATTGGCAAGCCCTCTGTCGGTTACATCGGTTGCTGTATTGGCCGGAGATACCATGGCCAGGTTTCCTTGTGCATAAACTTCAGATGAGGGAATGGCTACACCGGAATTCCAGTGTCCTACAACGGCAAGCAGATCGTCATCAACAATAAGCTTCTGTGCTACGGAAACACCCACCTTGGGATCCGCCTGATCGTCCTGAGGGGCAAACTGGAGTGTAAATCCTTTGGCTTTGAATTCTTCAACTCTTTCATCAAGGGCCATCTGGGCACCATTTTTAATGGATTCACCTACGGCTGCCTGCGAACCGGAAAGAGGGGTAACGCTTGCTACCTTAATAACACCTCCAGATGCACTGCCTGTGGGAAGAGCACAGCCGGTCATGGTAGCTGCAACGAAAACCGATGCTGTAAATAGTGCGAGTAGTTTTTTCATCTTGACCATCCTCCTGAATTTTATCACAAAAAAGTCTAATTAAGACTTCAATGCCAAATTTAACCCTGAAAATTTTAAAAATGCCTTACCCGTTAACACAAACTTAACGCGTTTTACCGAGGCTGTAACCTTCTTAGGCTATACAATAAAAAAAGCTCCATTAATAATCAGTAAAAAACTGTTATTAAGAAGCTTCTTCGCCTCCTGGATGCAATCCAGAAAATTATTAACTGCATTTTCATAATAGATTGGATAATGGGATCAAATCGCCTTGTAAAAGGCTTCAGCCTTCACAAGCAGCTAATTTATGAACAAATATTACATGATTCAAAGACCATTGTCAAGTTGAATTTTTGAAGAAAAAACTGCGTTTAGCTGCATTTTTTGAAGGTTGTCCTTATGTTCGCAGCAATCCGCATTATGATTCCAGCAATGATTCATTCTGCCATAAACCCAGATATCTTCATACTGAGACAGGCTTTGACCGCTGGCTGAATTATCAGTTTGGAGGTTGTCATTCACGTAAGCCATACTGCACCCACCTTAAACCACATTTCTATTGCCCCGCCGCCCATAGAGCAGCTTTATTTGCTGAGCACACCTGATAAGTTATTGTATATACTCTATAGTCTCTATAGTCTATGCTTCAATAAGAGATTCGTGAATGGGTTCGGGTATGCGAAATGCCCCCTATCCCCTACTTTGCTGTTTTCCGGAACAAAGCGGGAGAAAGGCCATATTTTTGCTTAAACATTTTAGAAAAGTTAAATACATCGTAATAGCCTACCGAACGGGCTACATCACCTATGGAAAGCGCGGAACCGATAAGCAAGGCCCGGGCTTTTTCCATCCGTACACTCATTAAGTACTGCTGAAGGGTATGGCCTGTCCCCTCCTTGAATACTCTTCCAAGATAGCGCCTGTCCAACCCGCAGTAGGCTGCAAGCTGCTCAACCGACAGCGAGCTTGCATAGGCTGCGGAAACATAAGCCTTTACCTTATTAATGTATTTCTCACCCCGGGTCTCAGCCGTATCAAGAGCTGGAAGGCTGTCAAAAAAAGCGTACAAGCTGGACAGTAAACCAAATTGAGTCATTTTCTCCTCTGAAACGACCTTCTCATAAATAGTGGTAAAGACGTTTTTGACACCGGGGGAGTCGATAATGGGATTATCTGTATCGTACCCTGCCGCTTTCATAAAAACAGAAGCGAAGTCGCCGTAAAAAGCAAGCCAGGTATAATGCCAGGGGTCGTTTTTATCAGCGATGTAGTAGGTTATTTCTCTGGGACTTATTAAAAAACACTGCCCCTGAGTTACTGTATAGGTTTTTCCGCCGCAAGTGAAGTACCCCTGACCTTGACGCACATAGTGCACCAGATAGTGCTCTCGAATGGATGGTCCGTAAGCATGCTCACCCTCACAATCCTCAAAACCGCAAAACAAGGGAAAAATTTCATTTAGGCCATAACCTGACACTGGAATCTGCTTTTCACTTTTGGGCGCCATTCCTACCTCGCTGTTTCCTATGAATATCCGAAATGAGAAAAG
>JAEXPO010000361.1 GCA_023446675.1 Bacillota bacterium
GGTTTACCCTTAGCGGCATAAAGGGGTAGATCCCAGGGAAGGGTTAAATTTCCCGCTTCCGAACCTCAATCCGGAATATATGTTCTTTATACAAGGGCCCCTCCTGTGCTATACTAAAGCGGGCACACCCTCTCTGCCTAAGGCGGCCTGTGCCCGCTGCCAATGAAATAAACGTACCGGGGGACTTATTATGAATCCGGAAAAGGGTCTTGATGCTTTCCATCCCATGGTGAAGGAATGGTTTTTAACTGAGCTGGGCGAGCCCAGCCTTCCCCAGCTTGAGGGCTGGCCGGAAATACAGGCCGGGCGCAGCGTACTTATATGCGCCCCCACAGGTGCGGGAAAAACCCTGGCGGCCTTTTTGGAAAGCATTGACCGGCTTTTGAAGCTGGGCCTTGATAATCATTTGCCTCAGGGTGTTTTTATTCTCTATGTTTCTCCGCTTAAAGCTCTGAACAACGATATTTATAAAAATCTCGAGGTGCCGTTGGAGGGTATTCGAAGAAAGTGCGAAAACGCGGGTCTGCCCTTTCCGGAAATTACTAAAGCCGTGAGAACGGGAGATACCCCTCAGGCGGAGCGGCAAAAAATGCTGAAAAGGCCTCCCCATATTCTTATCACCACCCCGGAATCCCTTTACCTTATGCTTACCTCAAAAAAATCCTGTGAAATTCTTAAAAACACAAAGTATCTTATCGTGGATGAAATCCACACCATGCTTGGAACTAAAAGGGGCGTGCATCTGGCTCTTTCCCTTGAAAGGCTTCAGGCTCTTGCCGATACGGAGCTTGTTCGTATTGGCCTTTCCGCAACCGTACATCCCCTGGAGGCTGCCGTAAGCTATCTGGGGGGACTGAAAAATGAAGCGGGAAAGCAGCATCCTCGGCCTGTTACACTGGTTTCTCCCATTATGGAACGGGCTAAGGAGCTTTCCATTTATATGCCTGTCGCGGATTTCAGGAGCCTGGAAACGGGCACCATATGGCCTGAAATTTTTGAGAGCCTCTATAAGCTGGCCCGCGCACATGATACCACCATTGTCTTTGTCAACAACCGGGCGGTGGCGGAGAAGGTTTCTGCCAACATTAACAGCCTGGCGGGAGAGGAATTTTGCATGCCCCACCACGGCAGCCTTTCAAGGCACCGCCGTCTGGAGGTGGAGGACCAATTCAAAAAGGGAAGGCTTAAATGCATTATCGCCACCTCCACTCTGGAGCTGGGAATAGATATCGGTTCCATTGACCTTATGGTTCAGGTGGCAGCTCCCCTCACCGTTTCGGGAGGGCTTCAGCGTCTGGGCCGGGCCGGGCACCGGCTTAACGCCGTAAGCCAGGGACACATCATCCCAAAAACCCGGACAGACCTTCTTAAAAGCGTCTTTATGGCCCAGGAAATGCTGGCCGGGCGGCTGGAGGAGGAAAAAATCCCCCAAAACAGCCTGGATATTCTGGCTCAGCATGTAGTTTCCATGTGCTGCCAAAAAAGCTGGTCTGAAGAAGAAATGCTGGAGGTTATCCGGGGAGCTTGGTCCTACCGGCGGATTCCCGAATCGGATTTTAAAAGCGTCCTGGCCATGCTGGCCGGGGATT
Organism: Bacillota bacterium; assembly: GCA_023446675.1. Lineage (GTDB taxonomy): Bacteria > Bacillota > Clostridia > DSM-8532 > DSM-8532 > DTU059. Next base: position 1,590 of record JAEXPO010000361.1, read on the forward strand.
ACGAGCATATGGAGGATATACCGGCCAAGCCCCGCATTGTTTGGGACAGAGTAAACCACACGCTGGAGGGTGAGTCCTACAGTAAAATGCTGGCTGTCAACAGCGGAGGCACCATTCCGGACAGAGGCTATTTCTCCGTGATGCTGGCGGACCACAAAACACGGGTAGGCGAGCTTGACGAGGTTTTTGTTTTTGAATCCCGTATCGGGGATCGGTTTATGCTGGGTAATTCGGCATGGAAAATAGAGAAAATTGAAAAGGACAGGGTGGTGGTTTCTTCCGTCTCCAGCGTCGGGGCAAGAACACCCTTCTGGCAGGGCGACGGTATTGGCTGCGCCTACAATCAGGGACAGTCCTACGGCCGGTTTCTTCGGGAGCTGGCGGAAAGCCTGGAGGAAGAGGATTTTGTGGAAGGTCAGGCCCGATCCGGACTCATGGACGAAACGGCTGCTCTTAACATAAAAAATGTCCTTCTGGATCAAATCGATGCCCTTGGCTGTCTATCCCATGAAAAAAGGATTGTTGTAGAGTATTTGAAGGATGACGTAGCAGAACAGCGCATTATTCTCCACGCCCATTTTGGGGGAAGGGTTAACAGCGTCCTGGCAATTCTACTTCAAAAGGCTCTGGAGGATTTGCTGAGGTGTCAGATTTACTGCAGCCACAGCAACGATGTCATTCTGCTTCATGTATACGGTTGTCCGGATTCCCTCGCCAACGTTCTTTCACTGCTTTCGGAGGACAGGGTGGAACAGACGCTTATTGAAATGCTTCCCACCACTCCCCGTTTTGCCATGACCTTCAGGTATACGGCCTACAGAGCGCTTATGATGGGCGTCCGGAACATTGGCCAGCGCCTGCCGCTTTGGGTTCAAAGGCTGCGTTCGGTGGATGCGCTGGAGAATGCCTCAAAATTCAGAGATCATCCCCTTATTGTGGAAACCATGCGTGAATGCCTGGAATTTGCCTTTGACATACCCAATACCATCCGTGTGCTAAAGCAAATAAGAGGAGGCCAGATTCAGGTTATTGAGAAAAGCACCTGGTATCCGTCTCCCTTTGCTTCCGAGGTTTTATTGGGATTCAAAGGGTTTATGATGTATATGGAAAAGGCTCCCCATCCCGGAGACATTAAAAAGCCCTTTATATCCGGCATTGAAGCATTGAACCTCAATTACCGGGAGGAGGAGGCTCCCGCCTTCACCTTGGAGGCGGTTAACGAGGTTGGGCTTAAAAACAGCTCTCCGGAAAAGCTGAGATCGGTGGCCTCCTCCCAGGAGCTTCATTCCTTTTTACTCATTTATGGCGATATTCATGCTGATGAAATTCCAAACGAGGCAGTCTCCCAATGGCTGGAGTTTTTAATAGCCAATGGACGGGCTATCCGTTTCATGCCCGGAAAAAAATCCGGCCCTGTCCTTTATATTGCCGCTGAAGAAGAGGCGCTTTACCTTGCAGCCGGCAGCCTTAAGCCTTTGGAGGAAGATGAAGAGGAGCCGGAGGAAAGCGGAACCTGGACCCCCCAGGAGGCCCTTTCACGTATTGTAAGGCGGTTTTCCCGCTATCACAGCCCCTTTTCCATGGAGACGCTTTTGTCCCGCTATGCTTTGTCCCCCGGCATTGCCGACCGCATACTTTACAATCATCAGGCCGAGGGCCTTCTCAGAAAAGGCCCTTTGGGTCCCGGCTTTAACAGTGCTTATTGTCATATCAAGGTGTATGAAGGTATTTTACGCAAGGACAGCGCCTTAAAATCCCAGGCCATTCCAACTCGAAGCGCTTCCGCCTATGCAGGCTTTCTTCCCCTCTGGCAGAAGATAGGAGAGGAAACCGTATCCAAGGAGCAAGCGCTTCTTGATAGCCTTGGACAGCTGGAAGGACTTCCCCTTCCTGTGGAATACTGGGAAACCCTTTTATTCCCCGCCAGGGTCGGCGGATACTCGCCACAGCTTTTGGACAAGCTTTGCACCTCGGGACGGGTATTCTGGCGCATCCGCCAGGAAGGCGCCTCCCCCCTTCTGGCCTGGTATCTGTCGGAAAATAACCTTCCCTCTCCGGACCTCACCGAGGCTTTATCCCCTTCATTGCCCGAAGACATGGACAATATGGAAAGCACTCAGCTTATTCTTAAGGTGCTTAAAAGCAAGGGAGCATGCTTTACCCATATTCTCTCGGCTCTCACCGGTATTCAGACAAGCCGTCTTTTGGAGCTTCTTGAGGACCTTGTGTGGAAGGGCCTTATAG
>JAEXPO010000387.1 GCA_023446675.1 Bacillota bacterium
CGTCTTTTTGCTGAAGTCTTCTTTCAGTTCGCTGAATTTCCGTTCTGCGCTCCCTGACTTCCCGCTCCAGCTCCACCCTGCTCTTGTGAATCTCTTCACGGGCTTCAATCAGGGCGTCCCGCTTTCTTCTCTCAGCAACTTTTTCAGCTTCACTTATGAGGCGCAGGCTTTCCTTTTCAGCACTTTCGAACTGGGCTTCCGCCACGCGCTTTCTATGCTCAACTCCCTTTCGGAAGGAAATAAGTGAACCAATGATCGCTATGATAATACCTATTACTAGGCCGATAATTAAAAATAGAAACTCTATATTACTCACCTCCTTTAGCTTTTGTTAACAGCTTTTCCATGGAATTCATTTCTTCATCATCAATAAAGCAAATAAACGGCTTTCAAAGCATTACGCACACTGAATGCCATTATGAAACTATTGTATACACTTTTCATTTTTATGTCAAGAAAGCCTGTCTTTTTTGTGCATTTTGGCGGCTTTAATGGTATTTGTAAGCAGCATGGCCCTTGTCATGGGTCCAACACCCCCCGGAACAGGTGTTATATAGGAAGTTAAAGGGGCGACACTGTTAAAATCCACATCCCCGGTCATGGTTCCGTCAGGAAGGCGGTTGATGCCCACATCCACCACCACGGCACCGGGCTTGACAAATTTTTCGGTAATAAAACCCGGACGTCCAATGGCTGCTACCAAAATGTCCGCCTGAGCACATACCTTTTCAAGATCTTTTGTTTTTGAGTGGCACACTGTGACGGTTCCGTCGGCATGGAGAAGCAAAAGCGCCATGGGCTTTCCCACAATATTGCTTCTTCCCACTACCACGCAGTTCTTTCCCTTCACTTCAATTCCCGCATCCTTTAAAAGCGCCATAACTCCTGAAGGCGTACAGGGAACAAAGCTGTTTCTTCCAATAACCAGCTCTCCCACATTAAAGGGGTGAAAAGCATCCACATCCTTGTGCGGGGCAATGCGTTTTAAGACATTTTCCTCACTGAGTTGCCTGGGCAAAGGCAGCTGAACCAGTATACCGTCAACCGCATCATCCTCGTTCAAAGCGTCTATCAGCTCCAAAAGCTGGTTTTCATCGGTTTCACCGGGAAGGGCGTACTCAAAGGAGCGTATTCCTACCTCCTCGCAGTCCTTCCTTTTATTTTTTACATAAATGCGTGAGGCCGGATCGTCTCCGACAATCACAACTGCCAGGCCTGGAAGCACACTTTCCTTAACCAGTGCCTCCACTTCCCGGGCCATCTCCGTCTTCATCCTTTTAGCCAGTTCCTTACCGTTTAAAAGCGTGTATGCCATAATTTTAATATATCCTTTTCTATAATGGGTTATAGGCATGAATTTAAATTTTTACAAGCTCCAGCATATATTCGTAAAGCTTGTCGGCATAGCCCTTTAAGCCCTCATGGCCGTAATCCGGGTAAATAAGAAGGCTTTTTTCGCTTGTCACCTTATTATAAGCGGCAAACTGGGTGGACGGAGGGCAGATGGTATCCATAAGGCCCACAGCCATCAGTGTCGTGGCCTTTATCCTTGGGGCAAGATGCTGGATGTCGATATAACCCAGCTTTGTAAAGACTTCCTCTTCTCTTTCATGAAGGGGATCAAATTTTCTGAAATAATAGCTGAGCTCTTCATAGGCACCCTTGGCAAGGTCCATCTGCCAAACGCGCTTGTAATCGCTTAAAAAGGGATAGGTTGCTGCCATACGGGTCACGCGGGGTTCCAGCGCGGCGCATGCAAAGGTAAGTCCTCCGCCCTGTGATCCACCCATAGCGCCCACCCGGGTTTCGTCCGTTTCGGAAAAGCCCAGAACAACATCCGCAAGCTTGGCGGTATCAAGATACATGTGCTTGTAAAACAGATCCTCGGGCTTGCCGTCCAGCCCCTTGGCAAAATGGGTTTTAAAGGTGGTGCCTACCGTACCGCTTAAATCCTCGGATTTACCGGCTTGTCCCCGGCAATCCAGTGCGGCTACGCAAAAGCCTGCCGCCACATAGGCCAGTTTGTCCAGCCAGTCTCCCGCGTCTCCGGAATAACCGTGGAATTGAAGAATGACAGGGCTTTTGCCCTTGGGGTTCTTAGGTCTTGCATACATGGCGTGAATACGGGAGTTGCCTGTACCGTCAAAATATAAATCAAAGCATTCTGCGAAATCCGTTTTGGGTCCCGTGGGAATAAGCTCCGCATTGTGGGGTGTATTTCTCATTTCTTCAAGGGCCTTATCCCAGAAAGCCTCAAAATCCGCAGGCTTGGGATTAATCCCCTTATACTCTTTAAGCTTCTCAAGTGGCATGTCAACTAATGGCATAAACATTCTCCTTTAAATGCAAATAAAATAGCAGAAAATGAACATTCCTTCTGATCATACCATAGAATTGCCGTGGTGGAAGATCCTATCGAAATTTTCCTGTAGTAATTTCTATTCTATATACAGGACTCTTTTTGAGGCCTTGGGCTTTAGTCTTGTTTGCTATATAGATGAAAAGCTTTCTTGGGCTTTTCTTCAAATCAGATTCATGAGTCACACCCTTGACTTATGTAGCGACATAAAATATAATATTTATGTCGCTACATAAGGAGGTGATCCTATCAGCGAACCAAAAAAAATGGGGCGGCCAACAGCTAATCCTAAGACGACGATGTTCAGAGTAAGACTTGATGACGACACTATAAAAAAACTGAATGAAGCCTCCGAAATAATGAATATTACAAAATCGGAAGTCGTACGTAAAGGAATTGAAGTTGTCCATGGAAGCCTCAAAAAATGAGAGGAAGCGGTGCTCTCAGCTAAAGAAACATACCGCTTCCCCGGACGGCACATGCTTGAAAGCATATGCAGCGTAAATATTATACCATGCGATGCAAAACTTTCAAACTTGCCGAATAACATAAGGAAAGGAAAAGTATTATGATTATACGGCAACTAAAACAAGATCAATTTTTGCGTCTTAACGAATCTTTAATGATGAAGGCTCAAATAAATCCTCAGGATGTGAGCTATGCTGTAAATATGCAAGTAAACGAGGTAGAGTGTATTGTCAAAATACAGCCTGAAAGACATTGTAAAATCGTTATTCTACAGGCCTTGCGCATTTATAGAGAGAATCATGGTCCAAGTTTTCAATTACTAACACAAGCCAATTTGCTATCTTCGCTTCTCGAAATTTTAATCTATCAGGAGGTTGGTCAACAAAAAGATACTAACCCCATAAGCAGTTATCCTATATATAATTCCCTCAAATAAAGTGTCTCGATTTTTGGTTTTTTGCCGATTTCCTGTTCCCCTGCTTTTTCGGCTTTCTGCCCTGGGATGTTCTGCCGGATGAGGTATTTCTGCGGGTCGGGCTTTTTTGAAAAGGCTTGTCGTCATTAGCTCGCCTGTCGGGAGGTATGAGACAATCCTTCTCATAGCCTATAAGATCCATACGGCCCGCAAGCCTCAGGGCCTCAGCCACCAGGGACCTGTTTTCAGGGAGATTGTACTGAAGAAGCGCCCGCTGCATGGCCTGCTCCTTTTCCGTTCTGGGCACATAGAGGGGCTTCATGCTTCGGGGATCCAGCCCCGTATAGTACATGCAGGTTGACAGAGTTCCAGGTGTGGGAATAAACTGCTGAACCTGCTCCGGGGTATGTCCCACGGATTTAATGTACTGGGCCAAAAGAATGGCATCGTCCAGAGTGCTGCCGGGATGCCCCGATATGAAATAGGGAACCAGGTATTGTTCCTTTCCAAGGCACCGGTTAATCTCCCGGTATTTATTCACAAAGCGGGTGTAAACCTCATTGCCGGGCTTGCCCATGGCTTCAAGAACCCTGCCGCTCACATGCTCCGGAGCTACCTTGAGCTGACCGCTGATATGGTTTTTGCACAGTGTTTCCAAAAACTTACCCCGGGGCTCCAACAGTGCGTAATCAAAACGGACGCCCGAGCGCACAAAAACCTTCTTTACCCCGGGAAGGCCGGTTGCCTTCTTAAGCAGCGATAAATAGGCATCATGAGACGTTTCCAGATTCTTGCAGGGCTTTGGAAAGAGGCATTCCCTGTTTTTGCAGGCGCCCTCCTTAAGCTGCTTTTTGCAGGCAGGCTTACGGAAATTGGCGGTGGGTCCTCCGATGTCATGAATATAGCCCTTAAACCCGGGCTTTTCCGACAAAAGCTTTATTTCATCCACGACGGAGTCCTCGCTTCGCGCCTGGATAACCCGCCCCTGATGATAGCCCACGGCACAGAAGGAGCATCCGCCAAAGCAGCCCCTGTGGCTGGTAACACTAAATTCCACCTCATTTAGGGCAGGAATGCCGCCCTGGCTGTCGTACATGGGATGCCAGCGCCGGACATAGGGCAGGCTGTATACGCTGTCCAGAGCTTTCTCAGTCATGGGAGGCGCAGGCCGGTTTTGGACTACCCACCGGTTACCGTCGGCCTGGAGAAGAATTTTTCCCGAAAAGGCGTTTTGCTCCCTGTAATTCAGAATAAAAGCCCTGGCATAGGCTTTTTTGTCCTCAATGACCGCTTCCCTTGAGGGAAGCACCAAAATCTCCGTATCTCCCCCTTCAAGGCCTTCCCGTAGTCCTTTGGGAAGGCCTTCCTCAGTAAGCAGCACAGCAGTTCCCTTAATGGATTTCAGGCTTTTAACCGGAACGCCCCTTTCAAGAAGAGCAGCAATTTCAAGCAGGGGGCCTTCCCCGTTTCCGTAGATAAGAATATCCGCCCTGGAATCCACCAGGACAGAGGAACGAATGGCATCCTGCCAGTAGTCATAATGGGCAAAGCGACGAAGGCTGGCCTCAAGACCTCCTATAATGATAGGTACGTCGCCAAAAGCCTCCCGGACACGGTTGGCATAGACAATTAAAGCCCTGTCGGGCCGCCTCCCCCCTTTTCCTCCGGGAGAATAAACATCTTCACGCCGTCGTTTTTTCGCGGCGGTATAATTATTGACCATGGAATCAATAACACCGGAGGAGATCAACACTCCCAGGCGGGGTCTTCCAAGGCGCTTAAAATCATCCGTGGAGCGCCAGTCAGGCTGGCATAGCATTGCTACCCGGTACCCTTCCCTCTCCAGTAGCCTTGACAGGAGGGCATGTCCAAAGGAGGGATGGTCCACATAGGCATCACCGCAAATAAAAAGGAAATCGGGCTGATCCCAACCCCTTTCCTTCATGTCGGCGGACGATACGGGCAAAAAAGCTTCAGGCATGCATTCTCTCCTCTTTTGCCGGAAGTCGGGTTATTTCCATAAATTCCGGCGTTGTGCGTATGGATGCAAAATCGTGGGAGGCCTTGGCTCTTATCCGCAATTCCGGATTCACATCAAAAGCTTTGGACAGGAATGCCACTGTGGCCTCCAAATCCCCTTGAAGAGCCGACACACGGGCCAGACCGAACAGAATTTCATCATCGTCGGCCTTAAAGCGCAGGCCTTCCTTATAAAGGCGGGCCGCTTCACTGAAATTTTTGAGTCCAATGGCAGCAGATGCCCAGTTGTAGTAAAGAGAGGAGTCATCCGAAGTAAGCTTTTGTGCCCGCTTGAACACACGGACGGCTTCATCATAGCGTTTTACCATCATAAGGGAAATACCTAGATTATACCTCAGTAAATAAGAATCCGGATGCTGCTCGCAGGCTTCCTCATAGGTGTTGATGGCGTTTTGCATGCGATCGGTGGAAATATAAATTTCCGACAGAAGATTATAAGCCATTTCCAGCTTTTCATCCCCGCCCAGGGACTTAATGAGGTAATCCACCGCCTTATCGGTTTTGCCTTCCCCATCGAACACGGAGGCCAGGCTGTAAAGGGCGCGGGAATGATCCGGCTTTAATTCCACAGCAAAACGGAAGTTGGCCAAAGCCTCCTCCATATGCCCCTCCTGGCGCTGGGCCGTAGCAAGGCGGTAATACACATCCGCGTCCCGGGGTGCTAAGCCGGCCAGCTTTTTATAGGCATGAACAGCATTTTTCCAGTCGTTGTCCTGACGGTAGAGTTTTCCCAGCATGGCCCAGGCCTCGGTAAAATCGCCATCCTCCTGTACGATTTTTTCAAGGTGGTAGCGGCACTCCATATGAAGCTTCCTTTCAGCACAAATCCGTGCCAGAAGAAAACGAAGCTTTACGTCCTCCTTGGATTCAAGAGCAGTCTTAATATGGGCTTCAGCTTCCTCAAGGACTCCCAGACCCATATAGGCCCGTGCAATATTGATGTCCGCTTCACGAAGCTCCCCAGCCCACTGGCGGGCCAGTGTAAACTGGTTGATGGCAAGCTCGTATTTTTGAGCTGAATAATAGCACAGCCCCCATCCGAAATGGACATTGGCCTTTACCAGCTTAAGGCTTTCCTTTTCACCTGAAGCCGCCTTTTTTCCTTTGCCCTTCTCATTTGCTCCGGCATCGCTTCCCTTATCCTCGCCTAAAAGGGCAAGGGCTTTTTTGTAAAAGGGCATGGCCTCCTCAAAGGCGCCGATTTTCCGGTGGAGCCAGGCGGTATTGTAAGCTATAAAGGCATTATCGCTTAATATATTATCAAAAAAAACGTACCTGTCCAAAGCTTCATTATAGGCTTCGTTTTCAATGAGGCCCTGGGCCGCCTGTATCTGGCGGATCAAATTCTGCCGTATGGCCTTATCACCGATAGCCAGGGTTTCAATGATTCCCTCGGGCTGAATTTCCCCTTTCCACTCATCAGGATTCTCCATATAATCCTCAAAGCGCCACAGCCGGTTGTCAGGCTTCTCGAGGCGCTCCACCAGGGGTACATCACGGCTGGAGCTTTTAATGCGCTTCTTCATCCTGGCATAGTCCAATAAAAGATATCCGGATGGGAGCAGCACGCCCAAAAAAATAAGCACAACCTCATAGACCGGCAGCGTGAGCACCTGGTTCTTAACGGTGAGAACACCCGTTGTAAGAACAAGCAGCTGGGCAAAAAAGGTCAGTGCCGGAAAAAGCGTAAGACGGCGGATGCACCGGTAGGCCATGTAGATGGTTAGAAGCACGCTTACGAAGACCACAAAGGCGAGTGAAATATTATAATTAAGGGGAATAGACAAAATATCTTTCATATTGCATCTCCAAAATTGCCCGCTTTCATTTCCTCCCAGCGCTCCTTGGATATGAGTATCCTTCGGGGCTTACTGCCCTCATAGCCGCTGATGATATTTTTCTCGGTCATTTGATCAATAATTCTGCCGGCTCTGGCGTAGCCAACCTTGAACTTCCTCTGAATGAAGGAAACGGAGGCCTGACCGCAGTCGATAACCGCATCGATGGCCTGTGCAAGAAGCTCATCCTTGGATCCGTCCTCTTCCTCCTGGCTGTCCTGGCTGGCAGCATCATTGATATTGTCGATAATATCGCTGTCGTAACGGGCTCTTACCTGATTTTTAACAAAATCCACCGCCAGCTCCACTTCCTTATCGGTAACAAAAGCACCTTTAACGCGGACCGGCTTTGGAACACCAACGGGATAATACAGCATATCGCCCTTGCCAAGAAGCTTTTCGGCCCCCGCCATATCGAGAATGGTTCGGGAGTCCACCTGGGAGGACACGGCAAAAGCAATACGGGACGGAATATTGGCTTTAATGACACCGGTAATGACATTGACGGAGGGACGCTGGGTAGCAATAACCAGGTGCATCCCTGCGGCACGGGCCATTTGGGCCAGTCGGCAGATGCTGTCCTCCACGTCATGGGGCGCCACCATCATAAGATCCGCCAGCTCATCTATTATTATGACGATCTGAGGCAGTTTACAACCTTCTCCTTGCTCTTCCACCGAAGCATTATAACCTAAAAGATCACGGACGCCTCTGTCGGCAAAGAGCTTATAGCGGGTGGTCATTTCCGAAACGGCCCAGCGAAGGGCGCCTGCCGCCTTATTGGGATCGGTAACCACCGGTATGAGAAGATGGGGTATACCATTGTACACACCCAGCTCAACCACCTTGGGATCCACCATCAGAAGCTTGACCTCATCCGGATTGGCTTTATAGAGAAGACTTACAACAATGGTATTAATGCATACGCTCTTACCGGATCCGGTGGCGCCCGCAATGAGTACATGGGGCATTTTGCCCAGATCCACAATGACATTTTCACCGGAGATATCCTTACCCAGCGCAACGGAGAGC
>JAEXPO010000434.1 GCA_023446675.1 Bacillota bacterium
GCTCCAAAGCCGCGGCAGGGGTTCCCTTTCTGGCGGAATAAATAAACATGAAGGCGGAATCAAAGCCCACCTTTTCCACCAAATCCAGAGTTTCCTCAAAATCCTCCTCTGTCTCACCCGGAAAGCCCACGATAATATCGGTGGTAAGTGCAATGTGGGGAAGCTGTGCTTTAATCTTCCCGATAAGCCCTAAATAGTGCTCCTTTGTGTATTTCCGGTTCATGGCCTTAAGCATGCGGTTGCTGCCGGACTGGAAGGGCAGGTGAAGGTGCCCGCATACCTTGCCGCAGTCTCTCATGGCCTCAATAAGGCTGTCGGAGAGATCCTTGGGATGAGAAGTCATAAAGCGGACCCGCTCGATGCCGTCAATAGCCTCTATCTCTCTCAAAAGCCGGGCAAACAAATCCTTCTCCCCCAGATCATTTCCAAAGGAGTTTACATTCTGGCCCAGAAGTGTAATTTCCTTGCACCCATCCAGAGCCAGCTCCCGGATTTCGGAAAGGATATCCTCCATTTTGCGGCTTCTTTCCCGGCCTCTCACATGAGGCACAATGCAGTAGGTGCAGAAATTATTGCAGCCATAAACAATATTCACCCAGGCCTTGTGCTTGTCCGTTCTTTTTACGGGAAGATCCTCCACAATGGCCCCTTCCTTGTCCCACACCTCAAAAAGGCGCTTGCCCCGGGTAAGGTACCTGTACATGAGCTCAGGCAGGGTATGAACATTGTGGGTGCCGAAAACGATTTTAACATTGTGATAGGATTTTTTTATTTTCTCCACCACATGGGGCTGCTGCATCATGCAGCCGCAGGCGATTATAAAGGATCCTTTTTCCTCGCAATCCTTGGCCAGCGCGCCGATATGGCCGTAAACCCGCTCCTCCGCATTTTCCCGGACACAGCAGGTAACAAAAACCACCAGATGGGCAAAGGCGTCGTCGCCCCAAACCTGTTCATAGCCCATTTGGGTAAGAAGGCCTGCCAGCGTCTCCGAATCCCTTTCATTCATCTGGCAGCCGAAAACATCCATCTTGAACTTCTTCGTCTCCCCGGTTGTGAGGGCATGCTCCACATTTAAATTACGCACCAGCTCCAGCCACTCGGAGGCATCCTGATAATTGCCGGGAGTAATGATTCTCTCCTTGCTTGCTCTTACCTCCTTCCCGGCTGCCGGCTCTCCTTTTAATCTATATGATTTAGCATTTTTAATGGTATCCAAATTGATGTTCCTTTCTCAATAACCTGGGGTCATTTTACCTTGTAAGCCGTAAAAACAACGCTTTACAGGCAAAAATTAAAATCCCTATCTATCATACCAAAAAGTCCTCAGAATTTAAAGCATGCATCAGCCACAGCATTGCCTCAATTTGGCCTGACATTGCCGCAGTTTTCCTTACTCCCGGGGCCGATAGAATAATTGGGGGAACCGACACGAACCATTAACCAATGGAAGGAGGTGAAAAATCATGAGTATTTCCGCCAATTACGATTATCAGAATTATTATTCCCTTTACAACAGCTCTCTTTCATCCTTAACCAGATATTCGGCTGCAAGCCAAACGCAGGATGAACAGGAAGAGGAGACTCTCACAGCAATCGAGGCGCTTCAGCCAAAAAGCCCTCTTTCATCGCTGGTTGAGGACGGAACCATTACAAGTGAGCAGGAGCAAGCCATAAAAGAGGCTCTTGAAACTGCCAGAATGGCTTTTCAGACATCTTACGGCGCCAATGCGGCTACCGGGAGCGATCCTCTTGAAAGCCTCGTATCTTCCGGTACACTTTCAGAGGAGGAGGCCGCAGCCGTCAAGGAGGCCCTGGACGCAGCCAAACCCCCTATGAGTGCTCCGCCGCCCCCACCGCCGCCGCCACCCGGAACCGAAGACGAGGAAGAAACCGATTCCCTCGCTTCCATTCTTGAGAGCCTGGCATCGGACGAAAGCCTTACCGACGAACAAAAAAGCACTCTTACAAGCTATTTTGAATCCGCCATGAAGGCTTACATTCCTCAATCCTATCTCTATGATACTTCCTATGACAGCACAAGCTTTAAGGCTGATGTGTAGAAAGTATTCACAGATGGGCACATACCCTGATCCTTAAGGGCTATCTTTTAAGAAAAAGGCTTTTCCAAGCCTTTTTCCCATGCCCTTCTCAAAGCCCCCGCACCTTTCTGAACGCTTCATCCGATTATTAAATGGAAGACTTTAATAAAGTTTTAAAGTTTATTTTGCATTGGCAATTAATGTGCTAAAATAGAAGCACATTCTTATCTTCAGCTTCAATCTAAAACCGAATCGGGTGGAAATACGTGGAATTACAAGTACTATACTATGTACAGAGCACCATTATTGGATTGTCTGTTTTAACCTTGATTTTTCACAATCTTATCAAGCAGGGACGACTCCAGTACAGCCAGCGAATTTTTGCCGGAGGATTAATTGTCAACGCCATGCTTCTTGTTCTGGAGCTGTCCATAACCCTTGGCTCCGGCCATTGGGCAACCAACGCCAATTTTAAAATGTACCTTTTCTCCGTTCTCTTATATATTCTGACTCCTGCACCGGTTGGCCTCTGGGTCCTTTATACCTTTTGCATCATCAACAAGGATAAGAAACCCTCCAGGGCACTTTTTTTAATGGTATCCCTTCCCTTTCTTATCAACGCGCTTCTTTCCCTTTTCAGCCTCTTCGGTGATTTTGTCTTTTTTATTGACAGTACCAATACCTATAATCGGGGACGCTTCTTTTTTCTTATGCCAACCATCTGCTACAGCTACCTGTTTTTATATTTATACATTATATTGAAAAACAGGAAAATTATATTAAAAAGTGAATTTGATTCACTCTTTCTTGCCGCCCTGCCGCCTCTGGCTGGAGGCTTAATTCAGAACTTCTTTTATGGAATAAGCCTCGTATGGATTGCAACCACCTTTTCACTTTTATTCATTTATCTGCGCCTTCAAAATGTGCAGATTAATACCGACTATCTGACAGGGCTTGCCAACCGGCGAAAATTTGACAGCCATCTGGAGTACCTTCTTTCCCTTGAAGATAAGCCCCATCGCTCAAAGGAATACCGAATTGGAGGCATCATGATTGATGTGAACCGCTTCAAGCAGGTTAACGATATTTATGGCCATCCAATTGGTGACAGGGTGCTGGAATCGGTGGGTGAAATCCTTAAAAGAAGCGTCCAAAAGGGGGATTTTCTCGCTCGGGTGGGTGGCGATGAATTCGCGGTTCTATCCTGCAAAGCCAGCTGGACAAGCCTAAAAGAAACGGTAACGCATATCAAGCATAATATGGCGTGCCTGTCCGGCAGGGAGGACTGTCCCCCGGACCTTACCCTGAGCTTCGGCTATGCCCTGTACGAGCCTGAGAAGGGAATGAGCTCCAGGGACTTTATGAGGCTGATAGACAGTAAAATGTATGACGATAAACGCCAGGAGGCCACGGAATATATTATTTAGCTTCTTTTCCTTCCTCCTGGTTGAGGGGGGTAAGGTCCACATAAAAGCTTACGCCGTTCTCCAGGTTTTCAACCCCGCAGGCTTCTCCATGACCCTCCATAATGGACCTGACAATGGCAAGCCCCAGCCCTGCTCCCGCCTTTTCCCTGTTGCGTGAGGCATCTCCCTTAAAAAAGCGATCCCATACCCGTTCAAGAATTTCCTCCGGAAGAGGTTCACAGGTATTCTCCACCCGAAGCCGGATTCGAGTGGTTTTTTTAGCCTGTTCTCCCCTTTCAGTTTGTTCTGGAAAGAGGTTTACACCTGCGGTTTTTTCACTTTTTATATGGATAACTGTGCCCTGGTCCGAATATTTAACCGCATTATCCAGAAAATTGGCTATTACCCGTCCTATCTTCTCTTCATCGGCAAAAACCGTACCCAGCCTGTCTTCAATCCGCACGGACAGGGCTCTTTCCTGTATGCTCTTAGAAAAACCGCTCACAGTTTTCCTTACTAGCCAATCCAGATCCGTTTCCTTTTTGTTATAGCTGACCGCCCCTGCATCCAGACGGGACACCTCCAGCATTTCCTGAATAAGCCGCTCGGATTTGCCAATCTCGTCTAAAATCACTTCCATGTAATAATCCTTCTTTTCTTCCTTAACCCCGTCGCGCAAGGCCTCGACAAAGCTTCGAACAACCCCCAGAGGCGTCTTGATTTCATGAGAGACATTGGCGACGAACTCTTTCCTTGCCTTTTCCTGGCGGATGGCGCCCTCATAATCGTTTTTAAGCTGCTTATTGGCAACCACAAGCTCTTCCATGGCATGCTTCAAATTGGAGGAAAGGGTATTAAGACTCCCGGAAAGCACTCCCAGCTCGTCCTGCCTTGCCACCTTAAGCTTTGTATCCAGCTCCATGGCGGCCATTTTATTGGCGGCAGTGGTTATGGCAACAATGGGCTTGGACACTGTCTGGGAATAGGCCATAGCCATAATTAGGGACAGAAGAAGGGCCATGACAACGAGAAAGGGATACAGATCCTTTATGGAGTTCAACAGCTCATCTACCGGCTGCAGTGACAAATTAACGGCAAGCATCTTTCTCTGTCCGTCTTCCAGATTGAGCTCCTTAAAAAAGTCAACCTGCTTGTAAGGAGTGGAGGCCATGGTGCTGACGCAAAACTGTACACCGTTCTTTTTGGAATTTATAGTTTCAGATCCCCTAATTTCAGAGCTCAGAGCAGTAGGGTCCGCAGTCGCGGAGCTCGCAGTTTGAATCGTTACCTTTTCGCTAATCCTTATTGTTGGAGTGGCGTATGAGCCTTCTTGCTGTTGGATATTGGAGCTTTCAATATCCGTAGGGATAAAAACCATGTTGTAGCCTAATACTTCAAGATCCACAGTACCGAATAAGGCAGGCATGAGGTTATCCTTCATAGTAATCGATACTCCGGTAGTGGTAGCAGGCGTAATTGTAAAGTTTTTGTCCACCTGCAGGTCGGAGGGGTAGACCTGAAAAACCAGCAGCTTCGGCGTCACACTTAAGGTTAAAAGGCTTATCGTGGCATTATTGTTTTTCATAAAGGCGGAAGCTCTTTTGTACATTTCTTCATCCGTCCATCCGCTCTCCGTATATTCCTGAGAAAAATGATTAATGGCATTTATCATGCTGTCAATTTTCTTCGGCTCATAATAATGGCCGAAATAAATATAAAGAACCAGTACAATACCGATAATAAGAATAAAAAAGGCGCCAAGAGTCATTGCAAACAGCTTAACCGATAAAGTACGCTTCATAGCTTCACCTCAAATTTATAACCTATGCCTATAACGGTCTGTATGACAGCGGCATGCTCTTCCAGCTTTTTTCTGAGAGTTTTGATATTGGTATCAACCACGCGTCCGTCACCAAAATAATCATAGCCCCAAATGGCCTGTATCAGCGCCTCTCTTCGAAAAACCTTTCCCGGGCTTTCCATAAGCTTTAATAAAAGCTCAAATTCCTTTGCAGTAAGACCCAGCTCTCTTTCTCCCGCCATAGCCCTGTAGCTGTCCCGATCCATGGTAATTCCTCCCGCACACACAAGCGAAGGCGAGGCCTCCAAGGACTTTTTTTCCCTGCCCCGGCTTCTTCTGAGGAGGGCGCAGGCCCCTGCCACAAGCACCCGGGGGCTGAAGGGCTTGGCGACATATTCGTCCGCTCCCAGCTCATAGCCTAAAAGCTTGTCCTCCTCCTCACTTCTGGCGCTTATTATGATAATCAGACAATCGGAGGTACGCCGGATGCGCCGGCATAAGGACCATCCGTCAAGACCGGGCATCATAATATCCAGCAGCACCAAATCGACCTTTTCTTTGCTGAAAAACTCCAGCCCTTTCAAGCCATCACAGGCGCTTAAAACCTTAAAGCCCGCTATTTCAAAATAGTCGCAGAGAATTTCGTTCATTCTCCTGTCATCCTCTACAATAAGCACCGTCTCGCTCATAAATCTCCCGAACCATCCCTTTTTGACATCAACCCATAAAATCCCATATATTGCATTTAAAACTATTCACAATTCAGTCCAACAACTCTTTTATTATACACCCTGCCTGTGTGAATTCTGTGAAAGAAGATCCTTAAAGCTTTTTTGAAATCTATTTCGCCGGGCTCACAGGACTGCCACGAGGTTTTCACAGGAACGACACATCTTAATTTTACAATATAATCCAGGTATGTTGCTTGGCTTGGAAATTGGTCCCTCTTCCATCAGCACGGCATCTCTGTTTATCAATTTCTTCAGTAAAAGCGCTGCCATCAAATAATAGCAGGAGGCATTTATGCGAATTATTAAACATGCGGTACTCAGTATCGTAAGAACGCCGGCAAAGGCTGTTATGATCTTTACGCTTCTATTTGTCGTCTTCGGCCTGGTATTTACAGGAATCATTATCAATAACAGCTTGGAAAAATCCAAGGATTTTATCCGTCAGAAGCTTGGAGCCAATGTGGAAATGAGCCTCGACTTCGCCCGAGTCATGAAGGATCAGCAGGGAGGAAAAGGAGTCTCCGGAGAGTCCATGGCTTTACCTGTCGCGCTTGCGGGCGATCTGGCCAAGGATCCTTCCGTCAAGGCCCTCTACTTAATTTATTCCTCCATATGTATGTCACCTAGTCTGCAAAGCGCACCGCCCTCGGAGGACGATGGCAGCACCAGCACCAGCATTGTTTTTTCAACCGGAGGCGGACAGGATACTGCTCCCCAGGGCACCCCCTTTTACTTTGAGGGAACTAACCAGCTTGTACCATTGGCCTTCGAGGTCGGCTCCCTCACCTTGCTTGAGGGGCGCCACAGGGAAGCGCAGGATGAAGGCAAAAGAACGCTTCTCATACCAAAGAAGATAGCGGACATCAATAATCTAACCCTGGGCAGTACTGTGGAGCTGAATTCCATGACCGGAGGAGAGCCGCAGAGCTTTGAAATTATCGGCATCTATGAAGGCGCCGACCCCTATGGCATGGATAAATTTTATGCTTCCGACAAGGACTTCAAGGATCTTTTCAGCGGCACCGATGGCGATTATCCGCCTAACTCCGTTCAGTTTTCACTGAACGATCCTATGGAGGTGGACGCTTTTATAGCCCGGAATGAAGTGAGGATGCCCTCCGAGTATATCCGTCTGGGTGCGGGGGACTCAGAATACAAGAAGCTTACCCGACCGCTGGATCTTATGTCCACCATCACCTCTGTTTTCCTTGTTGTGGTTTTCATTGCGGGAGCGGCCATACTCATTGCCGTAGCCACACTTTTTATACGGGACAGAAAATTTGAAATAGGGCTTCTCCTGGCCGGCGGCGAGGGAAAGCTGAAAATTATTGCTCAGTTTATCCTGGAAATAGCACTGGTGGCATTGGTCGCTTTTGGTGCCGCTGCCGGAGCAAGCAGGCTTACCTCTGATTTCACCGCAAACTGGATAGTTAAAAACCAGCTTGTGGAAGAGAATGTATCCGACAATCAGAATGGGTTTGTCGTATCGAATACGGATAAGTTTGTGGGGGACGTAAGCATTGACGATGTCGCCAAGAATTTTGATATTAACGTGGACAGCCGGACTCTGTTGAACCTGGTGCTTATCAGCTTCGGACTGCTGCTCTTTTCATCAAGCGCACCCCTGCTTGTAATAATCGGATATAAGCCGAGGGAATCCTTGCAAAGTTGAAGTCCGGCAAACTTACATGTACCTGATTGGAATTGAAAGCGAGGTTTAGTTATGAACAGCATACTGTTTGAATTAGAAAACCTTTCCTACGGCTACAGCGACGGAGGAAAGAAAAGGATGATCCTGGAGGATCTCTCCTATAAATTTGAAAAAGGCCGGTTCTATACCATCCTGGGGCCTTCCGGTTCGGGAAAAACCACCCTGCTGGCGCTAGCAAGCGCGCTGGACATACCCGAAAAGGGACGGGTGCTTTACGAGAATACGGATATCAGGAAAATGGGCTACACCACCTTCAGAAGGAACAAAACGGCCATCATCTTTCAGAAATACAATCTGACCGACTACTTAACAGGGGTTGAAAATGTGGAAGCCAATATGCTTATCGCAGGGGTTAAATCCTCTATCAGCCACAAGGAAACCGCATACCGCCTGCTGGAGGCCATGGGCATTGTTAAGTCAAAGGCAGACCGCCTTGTTACAAAGCTCTCAGGGGGAGAGCAGCAGAGAGTCGCCATTGCCAGAGCCCTTGCGAAGGATGTGGGTCTTATCTTCGGTGACGAGCCCACGGGCGCGCTGGATACGGCTACCGCAGGTGAAATCATCGAGCTTTTCAAGCATTTATCCCATAATTACGGCAAAACCATCATCCTGGTTACCCATTCAGACGAGGTGGCCCGGCAAAGCGATACCATTCTCAGGCTCAAGGGCGGAAAACTGGAAACCGCAGGAACCCTGTTATCAGAGACCAATAGCAAGGAAGCGCCGAAAGCCACTTTGGGAGGAATGAGCCTGTGATGGAGGAAAAGAGCAGCTTCCTTAACGAATTGACTCGCCAAAAGCCGGAGAGCTTTCAAGAGGAGAGCTTTGTCCCTGTAAGAAAGAGCAGGGCCAAGCTTTTTGCAGGCTTGGCCCTGGCCTTGGCGGCAGCTCTGATTACGTTTTTTCTTATGAACCGTTCTGTTCCCGTACCCGATATGTCAGGCTGGAGCCTGGAGGAAATAACGCTTTGGGCAAAGCAGAACCATGCCAACACGACAATGAAGGGAGTGTACAGCATGGATGCGGCCGCCGACGCTTTTATATCCTCCCAGCCGGACGCCGACACCGGGCTTAAAAAAAATGACGCTCTGGCCGTTACCTATTCTCTGGGTCCGAACCCGGATGAGCTCATTGCGCTTGAGGATTTCAACACCATGACGGTTCAGGAGGTGCAGACCTTCATTGACAGCAACAAGCTTTCAGGTGCAAGCCTCAAGTACGAGTACAACGAGATTGTTCCCAAGGACTCGGTAATCAGCTATGAGCTTGTTGACGGATCAAAGGAGCGCTTTCTTCGTAAAAACCGCATAAGCATCTATATTTCCAAAGGAGTGCAGCAAGGCGATCATACCTTTAAAATGCCCAATTTTATCGGCAGAACCAAAGGCGAGGCCATGCTCTGGTCCCTGGAGAATCAGGTGGAGGTGGAGTTAAAGGAAGAGTTCAGCGACTACTTTGATTACGGCGCCATATACAAGCAAAGCATAAAAAAGGACACTCAAATGACACGCTCCGAAAAAATTGTTCTTTATTTGTCCCGGGGAAAGCCCCGGGAGGTGCCGGACTTTATGGGAATGCAGAAAAGCCAGATTACCGAGCTCGCATCCCTTCTGGGCTTATCCGTGGGCTTTGTTTATCAAAGCGACAAGGGAACAGCGGAAACTGCGCTCCGGCAGGATACCCTGCCGGGTACCCAAATCGACGTATCTCAAAAGATTCTTGTTACCCTGTCCAAAAGCCCCGACACCTTTGAAGTCCCGGATTTTTCAGGGCTTTCGGCCAAAGAAGCGGAAAGCCTGGCCGCCCTTGAGGGGATTAAGGTATTTGTAAAGAACCGGGAGGGCCTGGCTACCTCCGGCACAGAAAAAGTCCTGGAGCAGGTGCCCGCAGCCGGGGTGCTTTCGTCAAAGGACAAGCCGGTTACACTGGTTGTTTCCTCCACAAAAGGAAACAGCCTGCTGCCCAACTTCACGGGACTTACCAGAAGTCAGGCCACCGCCCTGGCAAAAAATTTGTCCCTTGAGGTGGTGTTTAATGAGGTTTCCACCACCCAAGCCCCTAACAATACCGTAACAGGGCAAAGCGTGGAAGCGGGCTCGACCATTGAGGCTCAGCAGGCCCTGCTTCTGGATATAGCATTAAACAGCGGCATAGAGGTTAAGGATCTATCCTCTCTTTCACGGGAGGAGGCCCTGGCCTGGGCCTCCGAAAAAGGAGCGGTTCTGGCTTTGGTGGATACCTACAGCGATACACGAA
>JAEXPO010000459.1 GCA_023446675.1 Bacillota bacterium
ACATGGAAGAGCTGATGATCGCCGTAAGAAGCGGCAGCACTCCCGTAAAAAAGGGCGATAAGCTGGCAGGGGTTCGCGTAATCCCCCTTATTATAGAGGAAAAAAAGCTTGCCGCCGCAAAAGAAGCCGCGGGGAACGCCCCCCTTCTTACCCTGCTGCCCTACCGTTCTCTCAAGGCCGGTATTGTTACAACAGGCAATGAGGTTTTCCATAAGCGCATACCGGATTCCTTCGGTCCCGTTGTGGAGGCCAAGCTTTTGGAATACGGCGTAGAGGTAATGGGGCAGAAAATTGTGGGCGATGAACCCCAAGCTATTGTGGGCGCTATTCACGACTTTCTCGCCATGGGTGCCGGTATGATTGTCTGTACCGGCGGCATGAGTGTGGACCCCGATGACCGGACCCCCGGCGCCATTCGGGCCTCCGGTGCTCAAATTGTTTCTTACGGAGCCCCGGTGCTGCCCGGAGCCATGTTTCTTCTTTCCTATCATCAAAACGGCATCCCTGTGCTGGGGCTTCCCGGCTGCGTGATGTACGGCAAACGAACCGTATTCGATTTGGTTCTCCCGCGGCTTGTTGCCGGTGAAAAGCTTACCCGCAGGGATTTGGTCCGCATGGGCCGCAGCGGGCTGTGCCTGGGCTGCGAGCCATGTCATTACCCCAATTGCGGATTTGGTAGATAAGGCAGGTTATTACTAATGGATACATCCCAGAAGAACAGCAATAAGCTTACTCATATAGATGCCGACGGCAATGCCGTTATGGTGGATGTTTCAGAAAAAGAAGCCACCTCCCGCACCGCAGTGGCCTCTGGTACCATTTCCATGAATGCCGCCGCCTTTGATGCCGTTCAAAAGGGCACTGCCAAAAAAGGGGATGTGCTGGGTGTCGCCAGAGTGGCCGCCATTATGGCGGTTAAAAAAACATGGGATCTTATCCCTTTATGCCATCCCCTGCCTGTGTCCAAATGCTCGGTAGCCTTTGAAAGTGATGCCTCCACCCTTCTTATTAAGGTATTTTGCACCGTGGGCACCACAGGTCCCACCGGAGTTGAAATGGAAGCCCTCACAGGCGCCTCCTGTGCGCTTCTCACCATTTACGACATGCTTAAGGCCGTGGATAAGTCCATGGAAATCGGCCGTCTTCATCTGGAAAGTAAAACCGGCGGTCAAAGCGGAGACTACATTCGGGGAGGCCAGGCATGAAAGATACCTTCAACCGAACCATTGATTATCTCAGAGTCTCTGTTACGGACCGCTGCAATCTGCGCTGCGTTTACTGCATGCCGGAAAAGGCCCCCGTCTATGCCTCACAGGAAAAAAGGCTCTCCGACGGGGAGCTTTTGAAAATCCTCAGGGCAGCAGCTTCGCTGGGTGTGGAGAGAATTAAAATCACCGGAGGCGAACCCCTGCTGCGTCCCAAGCTGCCCGAATTAATTGCTTCCATCCATGCCATTCCGGGCATATTGGAGGTTACCCTCACTACCAATGGCCTTTTTCTTGAAAACCAGCTGGAGGATCTGGTTAAAGCCGGTATCCGGGCCGTCAATATAAGTCTGGATGCCCTTGAGCCGGAACTTTACGGAGCCATGACCCGGGGCGCAAGGCCCGAACCGGTTATGCTGGCTGTGGATAAAGCCCTGGAAATGGGCCTCAAGGTTAAAATCAATTGTCTTCCAATAAAGGGAATGAATGAAAGCGAGCTTGCAGCCATCGCCGGGCTTGCCCGTTCAAGGCCCCTTTCGGTTCGTTTTATTGAGCTTATGCCCCTGGGCTTTGGAAGAGGCTTTGAACCGGTGCCCACACAAGAAGTCATAAAGCGAATTGAAGAAGCTTACGGCAAGCTCTCTCCTTTTCAGGGCAGGCTTGGAAACGGACCGGCCCGCTATTGGACGCTTCCCGGATTTAAAGGTAGTATTGGCTTTATTACCCCATTAAGCGGATCCTTTTGTGAAAATTGCAACCGGGCACGGCTTACCTCAACCGGTTTTTTTAAAACCTGTCTCCACTCCCTCCGAGGGGTGGATCTTGGCTCCCCCGTAAAACAGGGCGCGTCTTTTGAGGAGCTGACCCAGCTTATGATCCGCGCAGTAAACGACAAGCCCCCCAATCACGCCTTTTGCAATCCATCGGCAGCCGACGGAGGCGAAGGCCTTGGAATGTTTCAATTTGGAGGTTAACTTTAAGTGAGCAACACAATAGAAGGAACAATTATTGCCATATGCACCAGTGAAAAAAAAGGGACTGCCAAAGCCTGTCGTACCATGGCGGTTTTTCTTGCAGGCTTCGGAATAGAAGGGGATGCCCATGGCGGAAGCTGGCACCGTCAGGTAAGCCTTATCTCCGAGGAGAAAATTCAGGCCTTCAATGAAAAGGGGGCAGGTGTCAAGCATGGCGCTTTCGGTGAAAATCTTGTCGTTAAGGGAATTGACTTTTCATCCCTTCCCATCGGCACCCGGCTTTCAATTGGCCCGGTCCGATTAAAAATCACTCAGATAGGAAAGGAATGCCATAACCATTGTGCCATCTATGAGCGCCTGGGGGATTGCATTATGCCCCGGGAGGGTGTTTTTGCCATTGTTGAAAAGGGCGGGATCGTCCGGCCCGGCGATAAAATGGTGGTTGAGCCCCTCAGTACTTCCCTTTCCTCTGCTCTGTTTAAAAATGAGCCCAGGCTGCCCAGATACAAGGCTGCCATATTAACTGCCAGCGATGGTGTTTCTGCCGGAAAGCGGGAGGACTTAAGCGGTCCCCTCATCCGTGAAATGCTTCCTGAAACCCTTTTTGAGCTTGTCAGTTACCAGATTCTGCCCGATGACAGGGATATGCTGGCCGAGGAGCTCCTTCGGCTCTGTGATGAGGTTGAGGCGGATCTGGTGCTGACAACGGGGGGGACGGGCCTTTCTCCAAGAGATTGCACCCCGGAAGCCACTCTGGATATTGCCGACCGGCTTGTTCCGGGCATTGCCGAAGCCATGCGCCAGCACAGCCTTACATTTACAAAAAGAGCCATGTTAAGCCGGGGTGTGGCTGTCATTCGAGGAAAATCCCTTATCATCAACCTCCCCGGAAGCCCTAAGGCCGTCCGTGAAAATTTAGCTTATATCCTCTCGGAGCTCCCTCATGCCCTGGATGTTCTGAGCGGCAAAACCGACGGTTCACCCGTCCATTAAACGGTATTTCATTAAGGGCTGATTTGTATTTACTCTCACGCTATGGAAAGGAAGAGTCCCATGCTTTTAGTTGGTAATGGAAAGCTTTTTACGCGAGACAGGGAAAATCCCTTTGTGGAGGACGGCTGCGTGGCCATACAGGATCAACGCATACTTAAAACCGGTAAAACTGCGGAGCTTAGGGAAACCTATGGGAATGCTGATTTTATCGACGCCCGGGGCGGGCTAATCATGCCCGGCTTTATCAATGTTCATCATCACGCCTACAGCGCTTTTGCAAGGGGCCTTTCCATCCCGGGAAACAATCCTTCCAATTTTACCCAGATTCTGGAGGGCACCTGGTGGAAGCTTGACAGAGCCTTAAGCCGCGAAGCGGTGAAGTATAGCGGTCTGGTTACCTTTATTGAATGCATCCGGCGGGGTGTTACCACGGTCTTTGATCATCATGCCAGCTATGGCTCAACAGAAGGAAGCCTTTTTTCACTGGATGAAGCCGCGGTAAGCCTGGGGCTTCGCGCCTGCCTTTGCTATGAGGTTTCGGACCGGGACGGTGAGGACAAAATGAAAGAGGCCGTTGCCGAAAACCTCACGTACATTGAGGCTCTTAAGAAAAGGGGCCCCGGACTTACGGCGGCTATGATGGGGCTTCATGCCTCCTTTACCCTTTCCGATGAGACGCTTTCCTATATACAGGAGCGCCTTCCCCGGGGCACCGGTTTCCATATCCACGTGGCGGAGGATTTCTCCGATGTGCGGCTGACCCTTGCCAAGTACGGCAAGCGTGTGGTACACCGCCTGTACGACAGCGGCGTGCTGGGGCCTAAAACCCTTGCCGCTCACTGCATTCACTTAAGCCCCGGAGAAATGGCCCTTTTAAAGGAAACGGACACCATGGCCGTTTATAACCCTCAATCCAATATGGGCAATGCCGTAGGCTGCCCACCTGTGCTTAAGCTTCTGGAGCAGGGCATTTTAATGGGACTTGGCACCGACGGCTACACCAGCGACATGATTGAATCCTGCAAAACAGGGGTTATTTTGCAAAGGCATCAGCTGGGCGATCCCTCCGTTGGCTTCAGTGAAATAACCCGGATGCTTTTTGAAAACAACCGGCAAATTGCAGGGCGTATTTTTAATGAGCCCTTAGGCCAATTGAAGCCAGGTGCGCCGGCAGATGTTATTGTGGCGGATTACAGGCCCTATACCCCCCTAAATGAAGCCAACCTGGACGGGCACATACAGTTTGGCATGAACGGAAGCCTGGTACACACGGTGATTGTTAACGGCCAGGTGGTTATGAGGGACAATGAAATAAAAACCCTGGATGAAAAGGAAGTCCTTAAGGGTGCCAAAGAGGCTTCACAAAAGCTTTGGAGCAGCCTGGGCGCAATGTGACGCAAACCAGCATCGAAAAAGGAGAAGACATAGAAACATGAGCGACAGAATGACCCCCATCCCCTTTGATAAATTGATGGAACAGGCTCTTTCCGAATACTGGGAAGAAAGCTCCCTTTTCGGTGTAAAAAACGGCTGGAGGGCCGACGGAACAACAAAAAAGCTCTCCCTGTTTTCCGGCCAACTGGAAACGCCCTTTGGTCCTGCCGCAGGTCCTCATACCCAGCTTGCCCAAAACATCCTGACCGCCTACTGGGCGGGAGGCCGTTTTTTTGAGCTGAAGACAGTCCAGACCCTGGACGGCGAGAACCTTCATGTGGATAAGCCCTGCATTCTGGCCGCCGACGAAGGCTATAACGTGGAATGGTCCACCGAGCTTACGGTGGAGCAGGCCATGGAGGAGTACATCAAAGCCTGGTTTGCCATTAAGCTGCTCTCCAGGGAGCTCGCGCTGGGAAGTGACGACGGCTTTATTTTCAATATGAGCGTAGGCTACGATTATGAGGGGATTACCTCCCCTAAAATAGACGGGTTTATAGAGGGTTTGAAGGATGCGTCCGGCACGGCGGTGTTTAAGGAATGCGCAGCCTATGCCTTGAAGCATCTTCATCTTTTTAAAAGGGTTGACGCAAGCTTTGTGAAAGCCATATCGCCCAGGGTCTGCTCATCCATTACCCTTTCCACCCTCCACGGCTGTCCCCCCTCTGAGATTCAAAAGATTGCCTCTCACCTTATTTCCGTAAAAAAGCTTCATACCTGTATCAAGCTCAATCCCACTCTGGTGGGATACGACTACGCCAGAAAAGCTCTGGACGCCCAGGGCTACGATTACCTGGTTTTTGATGAGCACCATTTTAAGCATGATCTCCAATTGCCGGAGGCAATCCAGCTCATAGGCAGGCTTAAGAAGCTGTCCATGGACGCAGGTGTAGTTTTCGGTATTAAGCTTACCAATACCTTTCCTGTAAAAATCACCCGCAATGAGCTTCCCGGAAAGGATATGTATCTATCCGGAAAGGCTCTTTTTCCGCTCACCATCCGGGTTGCTCAGCTACTGGCCGGTGAAGTGGGAGGGGATCTTCTTATGTCCTACTCGGGAGGCGCAGACTTTTTCAACCTGGCGGAGCTTCTCCGCGGCGGCATCTGGCCGGTTACCTTTTCAACCACGCTTTTAAAGCCCGGCGGTTACGCGCGCCTTCATCAAATGGCCGATAGCCTGAGCAGGGATCTCCCCGAAGGACCGGCTTTACACCTCCAGCCTGAGGTAATTGAAGATTTAGAAATAAAAGGCAAATCCTCGGACTATTATCATAAGGGACCCGACTCCCGACAAAAATTAGCACGAAAGGTTCCTCTGCTCAATTGCTTTACCGCCCCCTGCAGGGCAGAATGTCCCATAAAGCTGGATATCCCCGGGTATTTCGGGAAGGCTGCCGTTAATGACAGCGAGGGCGCTGGGGTCCTAATGGCCCAGGCCACAGATAATCCGGCTTATTGCCTATCCTGCCCCCAGCCCTGCAAGGATCGCTGTGTGCGGAGCAATTACGAGTCTCCTGTTAACATAAAAAAGGTTGTGGAGGTTTTTAAAGCCGGTTTGCCAAAAGAGGCAAGAGCATTGCCCATAAGGAATGAAGCCTTGCCCAAAGGGTATGAAGCCTTCTCCCAAGCCCCTTTAAAAGAAGAGGCGGCAGCCCGGGGCTGGTTAATCCCGGAAGGTGAAGGCAGCGAAGAGGGCCGCCGGTGCCTTCAATGTGCCAGGGTTTGCGAGCTGTGTGCAGAGGTTTGCCCCAACAGGGCCAATGTTTCCTTAAGTATCCCGGGAAGGCCCATGCGTCAGATTCTCCATCTGGATGCCCTGTGCAACGAGTGCGGCAATTGCACCGTTTTCTGTCCCTATGACAGCTTGCCCTACAGGGAAAAATTCACCCTGTTTGCAACTGAAAAGGACTTTCTTGAAAGCCCTCATTCGGGCTTTCATATAAAGGATAAAGAAAACCGGCAGATCCTGGTGCGGCTCAACGGAAAAATCCAGGAGGGTTCTCTTTTGGAAGGAACCCTGTCCATTCCCGGCGCTTTTGCAGATTTTATAAGAACGATCCTCGATAAATACAGCTATTTGATTTAAGAGAAGGTTTAACTTTTTATGCCCGATTCATGTTTATCGGAAGCTTTATTTACGTTGAAAGGGCTTAAGAGCAGGACTACTCTTAAGCCCCGAGCTTAAGCTTTAAAGGCTAAAGTTTAAGCACCGTCTTTATGGAAAGCTCAACCAAATTCTGCCGGATCTCCTTTCGGCTGTTCCAGCCCCGGCTATCCCAGTCCGCTCCGCTTAAATCATCCCCGCCGTAAAGAATTTGCCCCAGCTTGATGCCCCTGAAGGCTGAAACGGCAAAGAAGGCGGCCGCTTCCATTTCAACACAGACGCAGCCCTCGGAAATTCTTAAGTCCACCTTATCCCGGGTCTCCCGGTAAAAGGCGTCCGTAGTCCACGTTTTTCCTTTTATGTAGGGTATTTTGAGCCTTTTCAGCTCCTGCTCAATTACGTTAACAGCCTCCGGGTGACAGGCTGCCTCTCGGGACGGAGGAAGATAATGGTAAGACACACCCTCATCTCTTACGGCGGATGAGGGCACTATCAAATGGCCCACAGCAATGCTTTTTTGAAGAACACCTGCCCCCCCGCATACAATAAAGCGTTCACAGCCAAGTGCAATAAGCTCTTCCAGCTCTCCTGCCGCACCTGCCGAGCCTAAAAATCCCAAAACCAAATTCACCTTCTGCCCATCAACCAGGGTTTCATAAATGGGAATGTCCAAAGTTTCGGAGTGCATCTCAGCAATTTGCTTTAAATGCCCCTCCGCCCTCTTTTTTTCAATAACATCGCGAAAGAAGGTTATGACACAGTATGGCGAGATATCCATTCTGCGGACTAATTGTGAGGGTTCAATAACCGCTGTTCTGCTTTCATCAAATTCCAGTATAGGAAAGGCCTTTTTCTCCAATGCCATAAGAACCTCCTGTATCATACGCTTTTATTTTTCATGAGCATTTCCTGCAGATGCTTTGTTTCGTAATAAAGAAAACGGGGATTTAGGACTAAAGAACAGGTGCCATTTTTCTGGCAGCTTTTGTCTATTGTGATACTTTGGCTGTTCTTTTGTCAAGTATTTTCAGGCTATGCAGCAATTCAATCCGATCTCGCCGACGAAAGGCTTACGGCTGTTCAAGCAGAATATTTCCGTTTATTTAATGTATACTGGAAAAGTAACAGCCACAACTTATTGAATAAGAGGATATAATCCGTATGAATGAAAAAACCTATACTTTTGAAGCAGAAATTAAGAAAGTGCCTGACATTGACGGTGCCTATATTGAAATTCCATTTGACGTGAAAGTGGAATTCGGCAAAGGGCGTGTTCCTGTTCATGCCACTTTTGACGGAGAACCGTATGACGGCAGCCTGGTAAAAATGGGTACCCCCTGCCATATTCTCGGTATACGCAAGGAAATTCGGGCAAAAATAGGTAAGCAGCCCGGAGACCGGGTCAAGGTCACGCTCCTTGAGCGGGAAAAGGGCTCTTGAAAAGTGCAAATACCTTTCTTGACTTTCAGCATAGAATGGAATAGAATACATTTAATTCAAGCCGAATACTGAAAAAGGCAAGGATCAGGATTAGTAAGGGAAACCTGGAACGTTCAGAGAGCCGGAAAAGGTGTGAACCGGCCGTTTCACTTCTTTGAACTCACTTGTGAGCCGCAGGCCCGATAAGTAGGGTATGCCGGATTTCCACCGTTACAGGGATAGATGGTGTCTGCCATCGAAAAAGGGTATTTTCATATGAAAATGCATTAGAGTGGTACCGCGGGTTAGCCTCGTCTCTTACAGGAGACGGGGCTTTTTTGTTATTCTGGTGCGGGCTTTGCCCCCAACCCAATGGATAGCAGCGCCGATGAAATAAATTTTTTTATTGGCGCTTATCAGCTATAAGGTACTAATATAAAGAAATGAGGTGTTTTTATGTTAATGAAGGACTACCAGCCTTCGGCCATCGAAAAAAAATGGCGTGAACGCTGGCACCTGAACGGAGTAAACAAAGCCGAGGAAAACTCTGCCAGGTCCAAATTCTATTGTCTGGATATGTTCCCCTATCCTTCCGGGAACGGGCTTCATGTGGGGCACTGGCGCGGCTATGTCCTAAGTGATGTCATAAGCAGGTATAAAAAGCTCCAGGGGTTTAATGTCCTTCATCCCATGGGCTGGGATGCCTTTGGGCTTCCCGCTGAGAATGATGCCATAAAAAAGGGTATTCCTCCTCTTTTGTCCACGCGTAAAAACAGTGCCAATTTCCGCCGTCAGCTGGAGGAAATGGGCGCCATGTACGATTGGGAAAGAGAAATAAATACAAGTGATCCGGACTTTTACCGGTTCACCCAATGGATCTTTTTGAAAATGCATGAAAAAGGGCTTGCCTACAGGAAGGAGATGCCCATTAACTGGTGTCCCGGCTGTAAAACCGGCCTTGCCAACGAAGAGGTTGTCAATGGAAAATGCGATCGCTGCGATACAACCATAGTTAAAAAACCCATGATGCAGTGGATGCTTAAGATTACCGATTATGCTGATCGCCTGCTTGAGGATCTGAATGGGCTGGACTGGCCCGAAAAGGTAAAAAAGATGCAGGCTAACTGGATCGGCCGGAGCGTGGGAACAGAGATACGGTTCCAGGCGGAGAATTTTGAAGAAGCAATCACTGTCTTTACAACAAAACCGGAGAGGCTGTCCCTGGCCTGTTCCATTGCTCTGGCACCGGAGCATCCTCTGGCCCAGGCTCTGGTGGTACCCGAGAACAGAGCCGCTTCAGAGGACTATATCACTCAAGCTCTCCAGAAATCCAATGTGGAGCGCTTGAAGCAAGGCGGAGATCCGGAGCAGGTTCAGGTTTCCTGCACCAAAACGGGATTTTGTACAGGA
The DNA here is from genome assembly GCA_023446675.1 of Bacillota bacterium. GTDB lineage: Bacteria > Bacillota > Clostridia > DSM-8532 > DSM-8532 > DTU059. The sequence goes on from JAEXPO010000459.1 coordinate 9,540, forward strand.
AGCCGGGCCGTTAATCCCCTTACAGGCCAGGCTATTCCCATCCTTATATGGGATGGGGTTTTGCCTGAGTGGGGTACGGGGGCACTGCTGGTTTACTCCGAGAATGAAATGGATAAAACTGAACCTCTGCCCCCCCAGGCACCTTGGGCAAAGCCTGCGGTTCATTACAAGCTGCGGGACTGGGTATTTTCAAGGCAGCGCTACTGGGGAGAGCCTATACCCATTATTCACTGTCCGGAATGCGGGGAGGTTCCCGTTAAGGAAGAGGAGCTTCCGGTATTGCTGCCTGAGGTTCGTTCCTATGCTCCCTCCGGAACCGGGGAATCCCCCCTTGCCGCCATGGGCGAATGGGTGAATATCCCCTGCCCCAAATGCGGAAAACCCGCCAAACGGGAAACCAACACCATGCCTCAGTGGGCCGGATCCTCCTGGTACTTTCTCCGTTTTTGTGATCCTTTTAACACAGAAGCGCTTTTTAGCCGTGAAAAGGCCCGCTATTGGCTGCCGGTTGACTTTTATACAGGGGGTGTGGAGCATGCGGTGCTTCACCTGCTCTATGCCCGGTTTTATACCAAATTTCTTTTTGATATCGGAATGGTGGATTTTAACGAGCCCTTTACC
>JAEXPO010000500.1 GCA_023446675.1 Bacillota bacterium
AAGCTGACCTATATCAACGGTATTAAGAACGAGAACGGCGAATTCAAGAGGCCTTCCTACGGAACCGGCTTATGGGGCTGCTGGAGCGTCACTACGGCGGCTGAGAACCCGGAGGCGGTGGTTAATATTTTTGATTACCTTTTAAGCGACGAGGGCTGGGCGATTACCAAGTACGGCATCGAAAACGTGACCTATACGCTGGAAGGCGATAAAAAGGTTGCCACGGAAGCCTTCAGCGGATTTACCTGGGGCCCCGGATCCGTCCGGAGAAACAATGACCCTGAATTTTTTGTAAAAATCAACATGCAGGAGGAATACAAGGAGCCCGTTAAAAAGTGGCTTGATACCGCCATCAAGGGAACACAGTCCAGCATGGATTTCGGATATCGGCCTGCCGCCGCCGACAAGCCCGAGCTTATCGATTACGGCAAGCAGATGGATCAGGTCAGAGCTAAAATCATCCTGGGCGAGCTGCCCTCCAGCGAATGGTTCAAGGCTGTGGAAGGCTGGTATGCCGTGGGCGGAGAAGAATATGTACAGCAGATGAACGAATTTATCAAAAAGAGCGTGAATTAATCATCCATAAATGAAAATCTTATGGGGAGGGGCTTTGTCCTTCCCCATAAGATTTGTCAGCCATTTGTGAAAAGCATATCCGGCTGAAAAAGGGGGCCGATGCCCCCGAGCTTTTAATTTAGGGTTTGGCCGACCCTTTGCCTTGGTTTGAATGCCTTGAATTTAATGCTGCCGGGGCTTGGCTTAGGGCGCAGCTTTAAATGTTTATGGCATAGAAGGAGTGTTTGAGCATGGAATTTGAAAAGCGAACCGTTCAAAAGGATCTGGTGGTTATCGGCGGAGGCATGCCGGGCCTGTGTGCGGCTATTCAGGCTGCCCGGCTGGGGCTCTCCGTCGCCCTTGTCAACGACAGGGGGTATTTGGGCGGCAATGCCAGCGCTGAAATTCGGGTGAGTGTGGATGGCGCCGACGGCTGCCAGGAGTTCAACCTTTTCTCCAGGGAAACCGGGGTTTTGGAGGAAATACGCCTGGAGGATCTTCGGCGGAATCCTCAGAACAACAAGTACATATGGGACGGGGTTCTTCTGGATATGGTGGACAGGGAGAAAAACATTGAGCTTTTCCTCAACACCAATATTGACAGTGTGGCTATGGACGGCGAAAAAAGGATACGCAGTGTTTCCGGCTCCCAGATGGACAGTGAAACACGGTTTGATTTTTCAGGAAGCTTTTTCCTGGACGACACAGGTGACGGAACTGTCGGTTCTCTTGCGGGAGCCGAATTCCGCATGGGACGTGAAGCAGCCCGGGAATTTGATGAACGGATTGCGCCGGAAGAGGCCGATGAAAAGGTTCTTCCAAGTACCCTGTCCTTTTATGCCAGAGATATGGGCGAGCCCGTCAAGTACATTCCGCCTGACTTTGCCCTGGATCTTACCAAAACCGACATTCTGAAATACCGGGTTATCCCTCAAAACAGCTTTATGCGGTTTCAATGGTATTATGAAATCTGCGGCGGCATGAATCAGGTAAAGGATATTGAAAAAATTATCCGCATGCACCGGGAGCTGGTTTACGGCATTTGGGACTACATCAAAAACAGTGGAAATTACCCTGCTGAAAACTATGATCTGGAATATGTGGCAAGCCTTCCGGGAAAGAGGGAATCCCGGCGTATAGTGGGCGATTACCTTCTGACGGAAAAGGACATTGTGGAGCAGCGGGAGTTCGAAGACGGCGTGGGCTATGGCGGCTGGTCCATTGATCTTCATGCGGTGGAAGGCTTCTACGCCAGAGAGATTATTAACAAGCACTTTTTCCTTAAGGGAATTTATCAGATTCCCTACCGTTGCGGCTATTCCAAAAATGTTGAAAACCTGTTTATGGCCGGAAGGTGCATGTCCACAAGCCATGTCGCCTTTGGCTCCACCCGTGTAATGGCGACTCTCTCCACTCTGGGTCAGGCATTAGGAGCTGCCGCCCATTTATGTAAGAAATACGATGAAACACCCAGAGGAATCTATGAAAAGCATCGCAAAGAGCTCCGCCAGCTGCTCTTGAAGCATGACGGGCCTTTGGTAGGAGTAAAAAACGAGGACAGTGAGGATTTGGCCCGTACCGCTAAAATTGAGGTTTCATCGGTGAGACGGTGCGAAATAGCGGAAGGAACCCATGAGCTTGTTCTGGAAAAGGACCTGGGACTTTCCTTTCCCGCCTCCGGCCATGTGGAAGGCGTTTCCCTTCTGGTTTCCTCAGATAAGCCTGTGACCCTTCGCTACAAGGTCTATAAGGCTTCTAAAAAGGAAAACTATTATCCTGAGGAGCTGCTGCTGGACAATAGTGTGGACCTTGTCCCCGATAACGAGAAGAACAGCTTTCAATGGGTTCGCCTTCCTTTGGCGCTTACCTTTGACAGTGAGTATGCCCTTCTTCAGATTCATGCCGACAGCAGCATAAGGATTCGTATGGCTAACGAGCCCCTTACCGGCGTGACGGCTCTTCTTCTTTCAAAAAACAATGCCCCCAATGTGGTGGATATTGATACCCTGGAGCAAAAACCCTTTACCTGGAACAAAATCGAGGAGCTGCCCTGCTTTAAGCTTTTGCCGGGAAACCCTCGAATATACGGCGGAGAGAATATTATCAACGGCTATGCCAGGCCCTACGGACAGCCCAATCTCTGGATTTCAGACAGGCGGGCAGAAGGGGAGTGGGTGAAAGTCCTGCTTAAGGAAAGGCAGCCCTTAAAACGCCTGCAAATACGCTTTGATTCGGATCTCAACACAAGGCTGTCCTTCCACAACAAGACCTTTAACTTCATGAGCCGCCTTGTAAAGGACTATGATGTCTATGGGAAGAAAGGGGAGGAGTATACCCTTCTGAAGGAAGTGAGGGGCAATTACCAGCGGGTTAACGAGATTTCCCTTGAGGGCGTGGAAGCCGATGGCCTGAAAATTATTTTCCATGCCACCCATGGTGCGCCCTGTGTCGGCATTTACGAAATAAGGGTGTATTAAGAATTTCATTGTGCCCCATACAAGCGCTTATAAAGGCTGCCCGTTCCTGTGCTTATGACAAAAGCTCTCCGAAGAAAGTATCGGAGAGCTTTTTCAAAGGTTCGCCCGGCAGGGGTAAGCTTATGTTAGGCGGATATAAGCTTTAACCAGGGTATGTATTTTGAAATAGGATCATTCAAATTAATTAGGCTGTCTTTCTGTAATTGTAAAACTCCAGGAGCTGTAAAAGCCTTACTGTTTGTACCAAGTTGAAATAAGGTTTCAGATGTAACTTTCCTGCCGGTTTTCAGATTGGTGTGAAGAAAGGTGATACAAGCCTTGACTAAAAGTACTATATAGTACTATACTATATAGGGATATGAAAAACATAAAAACCCATGTGGTTTTCTTATTACTCAAACCCGGCAATTACAACAGTGAAAAAGAATTTATTTTGAGGACATGCTACGCAAAAGCATTGTCAATCTTGAAAATTAACGGGAGGGTTATGTACATGAATAATCAAAACAAACAGGATATGGTCAAACTGGTGGAGAACAGCCGGGATGCGGTTGTCTGCTCCATAGATGAAAGCGGATTTCCAAATGCGAAAACTATGTTCAAGCGGAAAAATGAAGATCTTCGGGTATTGTGGTTCTCATCCAACGTATCAGCCATTCATACGCAACAGTGGATTAAGAATCCCAATGCATGCGTTTACTTTATGGACCCGCAAAATATTACAGGATTAATGCTGACCGGTCATATACAGGTTTGTACGGATATTGAAACAAAACAAGCTTTTTGGGTACAGGGCGACGAAGCCTATTATCCCCTCGGTCCTACCGATCCGGATTATTGCATGTTATGCTTCACTTCCAATAGGGGGAATTACATGGGCGGTCCGCAAAAGTGTCTGTTTAACATCAATAAGGATATGGAAGAGGTAAATTACACCTACTCAAACGGATGGAAATTGGTTACAAATACGGATTGATTCGGATCCAACACAAGGCTGTCCTTCCAGAACAAGACCTTCAACCTCATGAGCCGCCTTGCAAGGGACTATGATATCTATGGAAAGAAAGTATCGGAGAGCTTTTTCAAAGGTTTGCCCGGCAGGGGTAAGTTTATGCATGCTGATATCATAAACGGCTGTTTTTGCGAAAAATCTTTATTATAATAGTGCCGAATATTAGAAGTAATGATGCATAGATTGAATACAATACAGCCTTCACGGTAACCGGGTACCATACAATCATGTAAGTCCATGTGGATCCGTTAAATAATAATTTCGGCAATAGATAGACGATGGAGCTAATGATAACGAAGATAAGCACTATAAGAAATATTTTTATAACATTTTTTTTACTTAATGAACAGAGCTTTTCTTTTTTCGTTTCAATCTGATAAATTGAATTTATGAGCGAATATAAGGTAACACATACAGTAAAGAGCAGTATGAAAATTATTGCTGTGCAAGCCCGGTCTATCATTTGATTATAATCTACTGTGCTTGTATAAATAGTTTGACTGTTAGAAAACAGTTTTAAAATAGATTGTGCAATATCCACACCGTATGTCGTATTTGTATTGCATAAGATTGCCACGCCTGTTTTTTCATCTGGCCTGAATACAATAAATGAAGAAAAATTAGGATTAGAACCACGGTGAAGAATTTCCGTCCCCGCGTTATTGTATACTATCCAGCCAGCGGCATAGGCCATTCCGTCCCCAAAGGTATCCACACTAAGATTTTGAGCTTGTGATTGGGCAATTAATTGTGCATCCAGTGAGGAGAATTTGCTGGGGTCCATTTGAATTTTCAGCCAGGCAGCCATATCATCGGCATTGGAAATGATATAGCCCGCCGGTTTATTACCTTCGTACCAGGGCGCTTTGTAATATTGAGGCAATAAGAAGCCTAATTTATATCCGGATGCTAATTGAACGGAATTTGCCTTGCTTCTATACATATATGTATTGCTTAATCCAGCGGCATCAAGCACATATTTTTGAATATAATCTTCATAATTTATTCCCGAGGCTTTTTCAATAAGCAGTCCCAAAACATCATAGTTAATGGTCGCATATTCGTATTTAGTACCAGGCAGACGCACTAATTCCAGACCAACGATCGTTCTGACAGTCTTTTCAATTGCATTATTATTTTCTTCATTCAGTTCTGGAATCCTGTAAATCGTGCTGGAAGAGATTCCACTTGTGTGATGCAAAAATTCTGCAATAGTCACGTCGGTTTCTTTACCGTTATAAAGGAGTTTTAACCAGGGTATGTATTTTGAAATAGGATCATTCAAATTAATTAGGCTGTCTTTTTGTAATTGCAATACTCCAAGAGCTGTAAAAGCCTTACTGTTTGAACCGAGTTGAAATAAGGTTTCAGACGTGACTTCCATGCCGGTTTTCAGATTGGCATAACCGAATCCCGCTTTATATGCTGTTTCTCCATCTTTGACAACAGCCACGGATAA
>JAEXPO010000512.1 GCA_023446675.1 Bacillota bacterium
GGAGATCATGCTGTATTCCAATGATTTTTTTGAGACGGAGGAGGATTTTGTCCGGTTTCTCGAAAAAGCCAGGGGAGGAGAGAAGAGCAGCCTTGATATTTTAGGGCTGTCGGCCTTCAGCATGGGAAAAGCCATTGCGACCCTCATTAATACCTTTAATCCCCAGAAAATTGTTCTGGGAAAAAAATTTCCTCAGTTTGCGGATCTGGTGATCCGGGACATACGAAAAACGGCGGACACCATGGCCCTTGCCTATCCGGCAGGTCAGACGGATATTGTTGCTTCCAGCTTTGGAGAGGATTCTTCTGCCCTGGGTGCGGCCATTATACCTGTAAGAAAGCTCTTTGGCCGCTGAAATGGCAGCTGAAATACCGGTTTGGTTAATGGGGAAAGAGGCTTTTATGACTCCGGTCCCCGTACTCGTGAAAAGAAAGGTCCTGATACGGTAATCGGGCTTGCCTTGCGGGTATTCGTCCGCGAGGGCAAGACTTGAATTATATTTTACTTACTTTAATGAACATGAACCGAAAAAAAGGTTTATAAAGGAGGCCACTAATATGTCAGAATTTTTTAAAGGCGTAGGAAAAATTCCTTATGAGGGAGCAGGATCCGATAATCCTCTTTCCTACAAATACTACAACCCCGATGAAGTCATCGGCGGAAAAACCCTGAAAGACCATCTTCGCTTTGCAGTTGCTTACTGGCATACCTTCCAGGCAAGAGGCGCGGATCCCTTTGGCTCCGGAACTGCCCAACGGCCCTGGGACAGCGTGACCGATCCTCTGGATCTGGCTTATGCCAAAGTTGATGCCAATTTTGAGTTTGTTGAGAAGCTGGGACTGCCTTTCTTCTGCTTCCACGACAGAGACATTTCTCCCGAAGGCGATTCCCTTGCCGAAACCAACAAGCGCCTGGACAGTGTTGTTGCCAGAATTAAGGACAGAATGAAGAACAGCCCTGTAAAGCTGCTGTGGGGAACCACCAATGCTTTCAGTCATCCTCGCTTTGTTCACGGCGCATCCACCTCTTCCAGCGCCGATGTATTCGCTTATGCCGCTTCCCAGGTGAAGAAGGCTATGGAAGTCACCAAGGAGCTCGGCGGAGAAAACTACGTGTTCTGGGGCGGCCGTGAAGGCTATGAAACCCTTCTCAACACCGATATGAAGCTGGAGCTGGACAATCTGGCACGCTTCCTGAAGCTTGCCGTTGATTATGCCAAGGAAATCGGCTTTACCGGCCAGTTCCTTATTGAGCCCAAGCCCAAGGAGCCTACCAAGCACCAGTATGACTTTGATGCAGCAACAGTTTTAGGCTTTCTGAAAACCTATGGCCTGGATCCCTACTTCAAGCTCAACATTGAAGCAAACCATGCAACCCTTGCTCAGCATACCTTCCAGCACGACCTCAGGGTTGCACGCATCAACAATGCTTTAGGCAGCGTGGATGCCAACCAGGGTGATTCCAATCTGGGCTGGGATACGGATCAATTCCCCACCAATCTCTACGACACCACCCTGGCTATGTATGAAATCATTCTGGCCGGCGGCTTCACCTCCGGCGGCCTGAACTTTGACGCTAAGGTTCGCAGAGCTTCCTTTGAGCCTGTGGATCTGTTCTATGGCCATATTGCAGGCGTCGATGCCTTTGCAAAGGGCTTCAAGGTAGCCAATAAGCTTATTGCTGACGGAGCATTCGAAAAGTTCGTTGCAAACCGTTACTCAAGCTACACCACCGGCATTGGCAAGGACATCGTTGACGGTAAAGTCAGCTTTAAGGATCTGGAAGCGTATACCCTTAAAAACGGGGAACCCACCCTTACCTCCGGCCGTCAGGAAATGCTGGAATCCATTCTGAACCAGTATATTCTTGAAACCAAATAAATTAATTAATAACTCTAAATGTAATTAGTGAACTTTAAATGTAATTAATAACTTTAAATGTAACCAGTAACTTTAAACCCAATAAATTACTAACTCTTAAAGAACAGAGACTCGCTGCCGGTTCCGGCATTTAAGGTAAGGCAGCATTGGAAGGAGGGCTATTGCCCTCCTTTTTGTATACACATCAATCCTTACCCTTGATCCTTAACCGTTAACCCCCAACTCTCAACCAATAACCCTTTTCAGACTCGACGTCATGCGGGAGGTTTAAGCCCGGACGGGGTAATTTACAGCTCTCTGCTTTTATGGTATAACACCATATATAAGGAAGGGGAGGGTCACCTCCAGCCTCAAAAAGTACTTTAATAATGGCCTATGCCTAAGCTTTTACAAGGAAGTCCCCTTATTAAGAAGTAAACGGAGTTGAAATGTATGAACGTAGAATTTGTTGAAATGTCGGATCCTTTTTTAAATGATGCAGCAGAAATTTATAATCATTATGTGCGAAACACCACGGTGACATTTCACACTGAAGAAATGACAGGAGAGGAAATGAAGGACATTTTGTATCAGCACGATACTCTGTACGTTTCCTATGCCATTTTAAATGACGGTAAATTTGTAGGATATGCTTATATGGCCCCCTATAAAAAGCGTCAGGCCTACCGTGTTTCTTCTGAGGTGACCTTGTATATCAAGCCCGAGTGCTGTGCCAAAGGAATTGGAAGCCATGCACTGACACTTTTGGAGGCTAATGCAAAGAAGAAGGGGATTCGAACCCTTCTGGCCGTGGTATGTTCTGAAAACGCAGCCAGCATTAAGCTGTTTCTAAAAAACGGATATGAAAAAAGCGCCCACCTCAAAGAGGTGGGCATGAAGTTCAATCGCCTTCTGGATATTGTTATACTCCAGAAAATAATGAATTAGATCAGGTGCCGTTAATACTTTCTGAACAGGCCGATAACCTTGCCCAGCACAGCGAGGTTATCGCCTGCCAGGATAGGCTCATAGGCCGGGTTTTCAGGTTGAAGCCGGATATGATCCTTTTCCCTGTAAAAGGTTTTTACCGTAGCTTCATCATCTATAAGAGCTACGACCATATCGCCATTGACGGCGGTACTCTGCTGCCGGACAAGAATATAATCTCCGTCCATTATACCTGCGTTTATCATACTGTCGCCACGCACCTTGAGCATAAAGGTGGTTGCGTTTTCAAGATACCGTATGGGAACGGGAAAGGTTTCTTCAACGTTTTCTACGGCTAAAATAGGCTTGCCTGCGGTTATACGTCCCAAAACGGGGATATTGTCAATTTCCTGATCGGAAATGAAGCCTTCAAGGCTTTTGGATGTTTCGTCCACAATTTTAAGTGCTCGGGGCTTTGTTGCATCCTTGGTTATCTGACCGTCGTCTTCAAGCTTTTTTATATATGCATGCACCGTGGAAGTGGATTTAAAGCCCACTGCCTGGCAGATCTCCCGTACCGAAGGGGGATAGCCCTTTTCAGCCAAATGGCGATTGACAAAGTCAATGATTTTCTTTTGTTTATCCATGTCGCGATGCCGCATACATATCCTCCTAAACCTTGGTTATGTGCTAAAAAACTTTAAGTTGGTTATATTGCCCTGTCTATATGTTAAATGACTTACATTAAGTTTGCGATATTACCTTGGTCAAGTGTTTAGTAACTTACTTTAAGTTACTTATATTATAAGGATTTAAAAGGAAAAAGTCAAACGAATGTTCGATTTATATTGACAAAAGAACAGATGTTCTGTAATATAATTCTTGTAAGAACACTTGTTCTCCAAGGAAGTTATAGCCTTTTTAGGGCAGGAATTGCCGTAATGCCGGGGGGGAACGGCACATGGCAAATGACCCTTTAGGTTACTGAGGTGATGGTTATGAGAAGACGCTATCGGTTAAAAAACAAAAGACGTTTTGCTGCTTTTCTCTTTTGTATTTTGCTTCTGCCGTTACTTATTCTCTCTTCAATGAATGTTCGGGCTGAAACAATCAATGAGCCTAATCTTCAAACCATTAAGGTCGATTCGGGGGATACACTTTGGGAAATTGCCTCCGAGCTGTCCGGTAATCGTGATGTGCGTCAGGTTGTCTATGAGATTAAAAAGCTCAATCAACTGAACAATGACGTCATTTATGGTGGTCAATGGCTTAAGCTTCCTTGATACTAGTCCTTCCCAATAAACCCAATCCGAAATAAACCTGTCTTTATTTATTACTGGAGGGGTCTACGGCATCCCTTTATAAAAAGAACAGGCATAATGTGCTAAAAAGGTGTCATAGACAAGCCCGTTCCGCCCTCTCGAAAGGGCGGATTTTTTTTCATAATAAAAATGGGTATGGGTTTCATAGTTACATCATATTTTCTATTATCCTTATTTATCTCATGATGTATTTGAGGTTATATAAACTCCTATTCTTTTGGGAGTTATAAGAGAAGCTCATGGCAGGAGAGGTGATTCTATGCTTGTAAATCAGGTTTCTGTTTATCTTGAAAATCAAAAGGGGCGCATAACCGAAGTTTGCCGCCTTTTAAAAGAGCAGGGGATTCGAATTGAAGCACTGTCGGTATGGGACACTACCGATCCCCTTATACTGAGAATGGTTGCAGATAAGCCGGACAGAGCCGTAGCTGTGCTGAAAGCAAAAGGTTTTGCAGTTGGTATAACACAAGTGCTGGCCGTTGGCACCAGGGGCTGGCCTGGAGGATTGCCGGAGGTTATAAGCCGCCTTGAAGAAAACGGCGTCGGTATTGAATACCTGTACGCCGCAATCGCCCCAAGGGAGGATAAATCCGATGTATTGATGAAGGTTGAGGATCCCCATGGTGCCATGGAGCTCTTGAGAAATCCACCGGTGTTATGAAATATCTCTTAATGTCAGATTTTTGTTTTTATCCAGGGCCCATTGAATGGACCATTCGTTTTCAAAAAGCAGAACAAAATGGTTATGATTATCTTCGACAAGCATGGTGGAGGAGGTGGTGTTAAGCTCTCTTGGGTTACCGTTGCATTCCACTATCCAGCGGGCAAAGCGATAATTGAGCTGATTCATACGTATATCCGCTGAATACTCATTTTTGAGACGGTATTCCAGAACCTCAAACTGGAGAACCCCGACGGCGCCTATAATGAATTCCTCCAGCCCAATATCAGGCTGTTTGAATATCTGGATGGCCCCTTCTTCGGAAAGCTGGGTAATCCCCTTCATAAATTGCTTGCGCTTCATGGTATCCTTAGCGGATATTCTGGCAAAATGCTCGGCAGGGAAGGAGGGAATACCTTTAAACTGGAGACCTCCGTTAGTGCTCAGCGTATCGCCGATACGGAAGATGCCCGGATCAAAAAGACCAATAATATCACCGGCATAGGCAGTCTCAACAATTTCTCTTTACTGAGCCATAAATTGCTGGGGCTGTGCCAGGCGGACAGGCTTTCCTGTACTGCTGTGTATAACCTGCATCCCTTTATTAAAGATACCGGAGCATATTCTTAAGAAGGCTATGCGATCCCGATGGCTGGGATTCATATTGGCCTGTATTTTGAAAATAAAGCCGGTAAAATCCGTATCCTGAGCTTGAACTGGCGTTTCTTCAAAATGGCGTTCACCAGGAGGCGGCGAAACATTGAGAAATTCTTCCAGAAAAGGCTCGACACCGAAGTTAGTCATAGCGCTGCCAAAAAAGATAGGGGTAAGCTCGCCCCGTGATACCTTACCTAAATCAAAATCATCCCCTGCCATATCCAGAAGCTCAATTTCATCCACCAGTCTGGAATAATAGGGTTCACCCAAAAGCTCTTTAAAAACAGGATCATCCACACCGCCCTTGGTGGAATGTACGATAGCCTGACCATGGGAGTTATCCCCTGTAAAAAGCTCTATCTGACGTCTGTTGCGGTGGTACACACCTTTAAAGTCACCGTCAATGCCTATAGGCCAATTGACAGGATAGGAGCGTATGCCCAGCACATCCTCAATTTCCTGCATGAGAGAAATGGGATCCTTGCTGGCACGATCCATTTTATTTACAAAGGTAAAAATGGGAATACCACGCATTTTACATACATGAAAAAGCTTTATGGTCTGAGCCTCCACACCTTTGGCTCCGTCTATAAGCATAACGGCGCTGTCGGCTGCCACCAGAGTACGGTAGGTATCCTCACTGAAATCCTGGTGACCGGGTGTATCCAAAATATTTATGCAAAAACCTTCGTAATTAAACTGCATGACACTGGAGGTAACAGAAATACCACGCTGCTTTTCAATTTCCATCCAGTCTGAAACTGCATGGCGTGAGGCTTTGCGGGCCTTAACCGAGCCTGCCATATGAATGGCGCCTCCGTAAAGCAGGAGTTTTTCGGTAAGTGTTGTTTTACCCGCGTCGGGATGTGATATAATCGCAAAGGTTCTGCGACGTTCAATTTCTTTTATGAGTTCTTCTTTAACCACTTGAGATCCCTTTCTGCGATAGTACTTTTAAGACCGCCTGTAAGGGCTTTAACAGGCACAGAACATACAAATTATATGATAGCGTCCGTGGCGGCTTACGTCAAGGAGTAGCTTAAATCACTGCCTGAGATCTGCAAGAAACAATGAGGGATGAGGTTAAAGCCATGAAGTTAAATCAATGAATTAAAGCAGCTCAAAGGGCATTAATGACAGCAGACAGCTTTTTATGCTATATTACATAAGAGAGGCTTTATAAAAAGGATTTAATATAAGGATTATAAAGGCTAAACAGAGAGATCAGGAAGGCGGTTTATTGCCATGGAAATAAAGGAACTGGCCCTAAATGCAAAAAGAGCGGCTATTCAGCTATCAGGACTTCGTTCCGAGGATAAGGACAAAGGTCTGCTGGCCATTGCCCAAGCCCTTGAGGAAGA
>JAEXPO010000531.1 GCA_023446675.1 Bacillota bacterium
TCTCCAAACAGCTTGCGGAAGATAAAATCATTTTTTACCTTTAACCTTTTCATGCCGTCACCACCTTACTCCATTTTAACATATTAAAAATGGTTTATGTGGATAAAATCGCATGTATACGATGTTAAAAAAGCGCCTCACACAATGTGCAAGACACTTTTTCTTATCCTTGTTTAGTCTTATTCTGTTACTGCAATCGGAGCTTGGCAACTTCCTCTATTGCTAATCCGGTTTTTTCAGAGATTGTCCGATCGTCCAGAATATCCAGAAGGCTTCTGGCAATTTCTGCAATGCCTTCAGCCCTGCCTTCTGCTCTGCCTTCTGCTCTTGCACCTGTAAGCCGGGTTACTTCATCATGAATAGCCATTTCTCTGGATTCATAATATCTTCTTATTTCATCAAAGCTGCCCAATCGTTCCAGAACCTCTTCCGCTCTGGCTATGGCAGGCTCCTGCTTCTTTGCCATTTCCCGCACCTCCTCCGGTGAGTCCTCTATAAACACCAGCCACCTGTCCAGGGGCTTGCTTAAATCCGGCTGCTTTTTTCTGAATTTAGGAAGCTCTAAAAATCTTATTTCCAGAACATCCGTCAGTTTGCAGCTCCTGTCCTTATCCTCCCATAAATGAAAGGCTGTGCTGTATTGTTCGGTATCAATATAATTAAAGTCCAGTATATTAATTGTAATCGTCTTTTTCAAATCATTATAGGGCTGGCCTTCCTTCAGCTGCTCCGCAAAGAGCTTTGCCCAATAAAAAAGGGTACGCTTATCCATGTTGTATTGGTTAATGAGCTGAACCTCGATATTGATGTTTTCTCCAAGGGCGGTTTTGGCCCTTATATCAAGTATATCCAGCTTATCCTCCGGGCTGTCCTTTTTAAGGGATGTGCCGTCCACCAGCTCAATATCTGTCAGCCGCTTTGAATCGCTCAGCTCCAGGACAGCATTTAAAAAACTAATTAAAATGTCCTTATTATCTGCATCTCCAAACAGCTTGCGGAAGATAAAATCATTCTTTACCTTTAACCTTTTCATGCCGTCACCACCTGACTCCATTTTAACATATTTCTTTGGGAGAGGCTATCGCCTTTCCCGCCTCTGCTAAGACAAACACAGAACTATGAGCACAGAACGGTTTTAATTTAGTTTCTAAAATTGGATTATTTCAGTCTGCTGATTTTGCCATGATTAAAAGGGCCTTCTTCTTGTCACATGGAAAAGACGGGTGGTATACTTAAAACAAGGCCGGGTCAATACAAGCCTGCCACACTTATGATAATTCATCATGTGTAAAGGAGCAGCCATGCAAAAGGTACTCTTTGTGGGACTGGGTGGTTTTATAGGCAGTATTTTAAGATATCTTATGTCTCTTGCGGCTCCTAAATACTTAGGAACCGAGCTTCCTTACGGTACTCTCCTTGTTAATGTTATCGGCGGTTTATTAATAGGTCTTGTTATGGAAATCAGCCTGAAAAGCCCCGGTTTTTCGCCTGAGCTCAAGCTCTTTTTAACTACGGGCATCATGGGAGGCTTCACCACCTTTTCAACCTTCAGCTACGAAACCATTCTTATGTTCAGCGGAGGAAGCTATTTTAAAGCCTGCCTCAATATCGGACTTAATCTCATATTAAGCCTTGGAGCGGTTCTATTTGGAAAAGGCCTTCCCCGTTTTTTCGGTCATACCTGATTGTAACCCTCTTCAACGAAACAGAAGAAAGGATGATTCTTTTGAGTCCTTCCGTAATCAGACCAATAACCCAGGATGAGCTTGAGAAGGCTTTCGATCTTGCGGCTTATTGCTTTCCCCCTATTCTCAGTGAAAGAGAAAGCCTGCTGGATTTTATTTCATCCATTATTGCTCAGAATTGGGCTTTGGGAAACTATATCGACGGCCATCTTTCCGCCCAGCTTCTCTCCATCCCTTATACAGCTGTTGTCAATGGCACCGGCTTCTCCATAGGAGGCATCGGCCTTGTATCCAGCTATGCTGAAAGCCGCCGTGGAGGCGCTGTGGGAGCTCTCCTTAAGAAAAGCCTGGAGCTTCAGTATGAGCATGGCTTCGACAAGCTGACTATAAAGGTTGACACAGGGGAGCTTGGTGTTTTCAGAGGAACAGGCAGGGTCATCCGTGGAGGCGTGGAGGATATTCCTGAGCTCAATGAAATTTATAATGCCTTTATAGACCGTTACACCGGTTACGTTATTCGCACCCCTTATATGTGGAACCGTCGTGTAGCCAACCCTTTTTCAAAGTCAAATCCGGTTTATACGGCCCTGTACCTGAACGATAAGGGAGAAAAGCGGGGCTACATCCGTTATAAATTCACGAAGGAGGCCTTTTCCGTTCTCGAAATAGCCTATCTGGATATGGATGCCTTAAAAGGGCTTCTTCACTATATTTTTGTTCACGACAGCCAATTTGACTCCGTATGCTTTGAGGATGTTCCCGTAGATTTCCCCTTAAGGCTCATGCTTCCCTGCCCCAGAGTGGAGCAAAGTCTTAAACCCGGTATGATGAGCCGGGTGGTGGATGTCAAAAGAGTGGTGTCCGAACGAACCTACGATTGCGAGGGAACGGTACGGATTGAAATCAGCGACCCTCATTGCCCCTGGAACGACGGCTGCTTCCTTTTCGAGTTTGTCAGCGGCCATTGTCAGGTTTCACAGGTGCAGGGCCCGGGGGATGCTACTTTCTCAATACAACGCTTTTCTCAGATTTTTTGCGGCTTTCTCTCCCCTGCTGCCATGCTTTCCCTTGATTTGGACGGATGTCGGATAAAGGATGAAAAAGCCCTTGCCCTTCTTCAGGAGGCTTTTTCATCTAAAACAACGTTTCTTGCCGACGCTTTTTAGTAAGAACATAATCCTAACCAGCCCGGAGAAATCAGAAGTGCGGGGGCCTCAAGCCCCTTCGCTTCTGATTTCTCCCCCTGACATGGAAAGCAGGTGCCTCCTTGTTTAGCCGACGCACTTGCATTCCCCAGTATATGGGTTATGATGGACTCATAGGATTCTATGACATTTAAGCCAAAACTTAAAACGGCAATTAACCATTTAAGGGAGGAAGAACATGAAGCTTTCATTCAGCACCCTGGGGTGCCCGGACTGGTCATTCCAAACCATTCTTGAGAACGCTTCCCGCATGGGGTATGAAGGACTCGAGATCCGGGGAATCGAAAATGAGATGGATATATCCAAGATACCCTATTTTAAGCCGGAAAACTGGCCGGAAACAGCTAAGAAGCTGGAGGCGCACGGCCTTCAAATTATGAATCTGGGAACCTCGGCTTCCTTTCATGATGAAGCACGCTGGGAGGCGGCCCTTTCAGAAGCCAAGACCGCCATTGATGTGGCTCATCGCATCGGGGTGCCCTACATACGCCTATTCGGAGATGCCCTGCCTGATCCTGAAAAGAGGGAAGAAACCCTTAAGCGCATTGCCAAAGGCTGGACCGAGGTTTACAGGTACAGCGAGGGAACGGGTGTCACTCCCCTTGTAGAGGTTCACGGCCAATTTAATAATGTGGAAATCTTCAAGGAAATCTTCAAGTATTTTAATCACCCTAAATTCGCGGTGGTATGGGATATTGAGCATTCCTACAAGGTGTATGAAAGGGATTTTGTTGAGTTCTTCGGTTTTATACGCAAATACGTGCGCCATGTCCATATTAAGGATACGAAAAAGGTTGACGGCCAGTGGAAGCTACAGAATATCGGCGAGGGTGAAATACCCATCCCCCTTCATGTAAGGCTTCTTGCCGCAACCAATTATGACGGCTTTCTATCCTTGGAATGGGAAAAGAAATGGCATCCTGAGCTGGCGGACTGCAGTGAGGTTTTCCCTTGGTACGTGACCTATATGAAAAAGATTTTGTACTGACACCTCTGGCAGCACGTTGCCTAAAAAACAGACGCTATAAAACAGACGGCCCCGGTGCAATTGCGCACCGGGGCCGTAATCAAACCTTAGACATAGGAGCAGCAGTAGTCCGACGTTTCATCCGCAGCTATTTTAAAGCTGCTGTTCTCGGGCACCTCAAAGTACTGTCCCTCTTTAAAGGTCTGCCAATTCTCATTACCCGGCAGCAGTACCTTAACTGTTCCTGCAAGTATCTCCATGATTTCCTTTTCCTTAGTGCCAAATTCGTATTGGCCCGGATGAATGATGCCCAGTGTTTTTCTGGTTCCGTCTGCAAAAAGAACGGTACGGCTTGTTACTTTTCCATCAAAGTAGATATTCGCTTTTTTCACAATTGTCACATTTTCAAATTTACTCATTTCCTGCTCCTTATTAAGCCAGCGCATTTACTTTAAGCTCCAAACTGTATTCATTTGATTTGGATTTAGAAAGAAATCCCAAATTAAAGCCGTGGTTGTTGGATCCTGTTCATGGTATAAATATACACTAACCTATAATCAGGCGATTTACAAGTATTGGGACCTTCAGAACCCTTCTCAAACAGGGTCAGCGCAAATCAGGCGTTTCAGGCTTGTAGGCTTCACTTGCGGGGCTGTCCTTTATGACAAGGAGGTACTGGTTTTTTTGGGCCTCTCCGTTTTCAACAAAAGGGCTCCCCTCCCTGTCCAGTCGGTAAAGCATAATGTTTCCCGATGCCTTTTCTGAGGCCCTGACCACAGCGGCTCCGGCTTCCGATGAGGCTTCCTTGCTCTTACCGCTTTGAGAGTCTCTGTAAAAGCTATGGATATACTGGGTTGTAAGGACCGCAATTTTGCCTTTTCCTGTTTCCCATTCCCTGTTAAGATATTGGGCCAGGGTGTATTCCGGGTCTTCTCCTTCATAAGTCAGCGCCGTATGGAAGGAGCCGAAAATGCCCATTGCTTTTTCAACGCCGTACGCCTCATACCGTGCTTTAAAATTTTCTATGAGATAGTCCTCCCTGAGCGTATTAAATTGCTTGGATTCATAGCATTCCAGCCCTTGCTCTATGCTTTCCACAGCCTTTTTGAAGTTGTCAAAGCTTTCACCAAGATAGCTTTTAAAAGCCTGTTCATTATCGGCAAAGCTTTTCAATAAGGTATCCAGCTTTACAACAGGATATTTGTTGTTGTTTTCAAGAGGTTCAAAGGTTGCTATGACCTCGGCAATTTCCGCAGGAGCCTTAGTATCGGGCAAAAGCGTATAAAGGTAATAACAGCCTGTGTCCGCCTGATGCTGAATATCCACTCCTGCAAATTTAATCTGTTCATCCTTGGGAAGCGTTTGATTGTACTCATAGACGCCTTTATAGAAATCGTAGGTATCCTGGTTGTAGGAAAAAGTGCCTGCCAGGCCTGACAGTATTTTGTCAATGTAAAGCGTATTCCCTGTTTCAAGATAGAGATTGGCAAGCTGAGCGTCACAAAAGCCTGTCTCAATAAAAACGTAACGAATGTTTTGAGTGCGGTTAAAATACTTAACCAGATAAAGCTGGGCGTCAAGATTGTAAGCAATGGCGTGGCTCTCACCAATAAGGTAAATGGAATAGGCTTCAAAGCCGGTGTCCTTGCCCGCAAGGCTGTCTGTTCCGCCATCCGTGTCCAGATCCATCCGGTTTTCGTTAAGATATGCCACAGCCCCGGCGTCCTTTCCTCCCCTGACAAGAGGAAGGGTGGGATCCCAGTCGGCAGAGCAGCCCCACAGAAGGAGCATTTGCGCCAGGACGAGAAGGCCTGCCAATCCTTTTTTTATCTTTCTGCTTATTTTCACCGTATACCTCCTAAAGCACCGGACTTTCATTTATTTCAAGTCCCAAGCTTCCTTTGGGTATACGCTCCGAAATAAAAAAAGTATGACTCTATTCCTTCAAAAATCGCATTTGAAATTGCTTGGGCGATACTCCCTTATAAAGCCTGAACTGCCTTATAAAGTAGCTGGAGGTGGAAAAGCCCACCGCAAGAGCGATTTCAGTTATATTCCCGTTGGATGTGCCTAAAAGCTTCTCCGCTTTCGAGATTCTTACGAAATTTAAATAATCCTTAAAGCTCTTTTTCATAATGCGCATAAAGGTGCGGGAAAAGTAGCTGTAGCTCATATGGCATTTTTCAGCCATGGCCCTGGCTGTAATATCCTCCTGGTAATGAG
>JAEXPO010000051.1 GCA_023446675.1 Bacillota bacterium
TGATTTGCTCGGTAAAAAGGGCCAGAGAAGCACTTCCCGAAAAGGGCCTTAAAAGCATCACCGGCAAAAGCTCCTCGGGTATGCCTAAAAAGGCTGCCGGCTTGCTGATAAGATTGGTCAGTATGTCAATAAGCCCTGAAGCGTTAAGCATGGAAACCGCCGCAAGAATGCCCACCATAACGGGCAAAATATCAAAGGCGGTTTTGGCTCCCTCCCTGGCTCCCTCTACAAAATCATCAAAGACAGGCAGCCCCTTAAGGTAGCCGAATAGGACGATAATAAGCAATACTGCCGGAATGGCCAGGTTGGATAAAAATTCAGTCATCTAAGGCTACGTCCCTTTCCCAAATAGAATTTCTCCAGTATTTTGGCAGATATAAGACCCGAAGCCATGGATACCCCGGAGGCAAGCCAAACCGGAAGCATCACGGAGGCGGGATCCAGTGAGCCCTGCTGCTGGCGAAGAATAAGCACGGTAGCCGGGATCATCTGGATGCAGGCAGCGTTAATTACCGCAAACATAACCATGGCATTGCTGGCTGTTTCCCTTTCTCCGTTTATTTTGGACAGCTCCTTCATAGCCAGAATCCCCAGAGGGGTTGAAGCGTTGCCAAGTCCCAGAAAGTCGGCGGTTAAGCTCATGGCTATGGCGCCGTTGGCGGGATGATCCTTGGGTATTCCCGGAAAGAGGAGCTTAAACACACCTCTTAGAAGCACTGCCAGCCTGTTCACCAGGCCCGAGCGCTCAGCCACCTTCATTAAGCCCGACCACAGGCACATGGCTCCAAGCATGGTAATGGAAAGCTCGACGGCACTGGTGCTGCTTGAAAGAAGGGCCTCGGAGATCTCTTTCATTCTCCCTGTGAGAAGACCGGTTACAATGGCGGCAAACAGCAAAATGACCCAAATGACATTAAGCATGACGTGCAAATCCTTCTCGGCCCGGGCGTAGCATCCCAATACCCGGACACTTTAACGGTTTCCTTGTTATATGGTATTAGCCCATTGCCCATTTATGCATTTTTTCTGTGGACGACTTTGATACAATAGAAGCAAGAGCATTTCTTCAGCGGCTTTTCAGCCTGTGAAGACCTTCCATTTGTTAGATTTTTAACTTTCTCATAATTAAGTAAATATTAACAAATAACGAAAATATAGTACGGTGCATATTGACCAGGATTGTAATTAATGGTATCATTGTCAAAGGTACAGAAAAATTTATAGAGAGACTGGGGGGAGTTTCGATGAAATCAACTGGTATAGTTAGAAAAGTTGATGAGCTTGGTAGGGTAGTATTGCCTATAGAGCTCCGCAGAACCCTTGATATTGCTGAAAAAGATGCTCTTGAGATTTATGTTGACGGAGCAACCATTATTCTAAGAAAGTATGAGCCCGCTTGTATTTTCTGCGATAATGCAAAGGATATCAAGGTTTACAAGGGCAAAAACATTTGTCCTTCCTGCTTGGAAGCTTTAAAGCAGGAGTGAGCCATCCGAATTCAAGCGTCTTACGGTGGGACTAGCCTGCCGGATAAACGCAAAGGCTCGAACAAAAAATCAGGGCTGTTTCTCATCGAAACAGCCTTTTTCATTTGCAGCAGTTTGTGTTGCTATCCGTCTTTTAATAATTAACACTTTTACACACAGGAATAAAGCGACTATGTTTATAAGGCCGAGTGCGATGCGCTCCCGGCCTTTTTTGCTGCTTTTTTACAGGTTATTTTACACGGTCCAGAACCTTTACGAATTTATCCGCCGCTTCCTCCATCTGCGCCCGTGTATGGGTCGCCGTATAGCTTGTCCTTATGAGGCATTGTCCCTGGGGAACGGCAGGAGATATAACGGGATTGACGTAAACCCCTTCATTTAAAAGCTCCTTGCAAACAATGAACGTACGCTTGTCCTCATAGGTCATAACAGGAATAATGGGAGTATTGGACTCACGCAAGGGTATGCTTCTTTCCCGCATAAGCTGGCGCATGTAATCCGAAATGGCATTGAGATTGTGAACCCTTTCAGGCTCGGCCTTAAGTATGTTAAGGGCGCATAATGCCGCCGCCGCGTTGGCCGGAGGAATGGATGCGCTGAAAATAAAGGGTCTTGAGGTATGCTGGATGTAGTTAACCACTGAACGGCTGGCAGCCAGATAGCCACCAAGGCTTGCCAGGGACTTGCTGAAGGTGCCCATAATGATGTCCACCTCGTCCTCAAGCCCAAAATGCTCCCCCGTACCTCTTCCGGCCTTGCCCAGAACGCCCAGGCCGTGGGCATCGTCTACCATTACCCGTGCGCCGTAAAGTTTAGCCAGCCGTACGATTTCGGGAAGATTGCAGATCTCGCCGCCCATGCTGAACACACCGTCGGTGACTATGAGCTTACCTCTGTTGTCAGGCACTTCCTTAAGAGACTTTTCCAGATCCTCCATGTCATTGTGCCTGTACCGGACCATGGTGGCATAGCTTAAACGGCAGGCATCATAGATGCTGGCATGGTTTTCCTTGTCGCAAAGTATTGTGTCATTTCGTCCCGCAATAGCTGAAATAATTCCCAGATTACTTTGAAAGCCGGTGCTGAAGGTGATGCAGGCTTCCTTATGCACAAATTCGGCAAGCTGTTTTTCCAGCTCCTTATGAAGCACCAGGGTACCGTTTAAAAAACGTGAACCGCTGCAGCCCGTACCGTAACGTTCAATGGCTTCAGTTGCGGCCTTCTTTACTCTCGGATCCGATGTCAAACCCAGATAATTATTGGAACCAATCATGATCGTCCGATGGCCTTCCATGACAACTTCCGTATCCTGTCCCGATTCAAGGGCATGAAAATAGGGATATATCCCTGCAGCAATGGTTTCATCGACTATCGTGTAGTCGGTGCATTTTTGAAATAAATCCATCCGCACATCTCCCTGTAAAAATATTTTTAACACCTGGTAATATAACTTCGGTATAGCACCTTCTTATTTTATCATAAATGCTTTAAATATCCAGTTAAATTTATATCCTCCATCCCATTCAAAAAATCGAAAAAGCATGGGAATAACCCATTTCCCTTAAGGATTGCGCGGCTTAGAAGACAATGATATAGTTATTGAATGAAAACACTGTGTGGAAGGGTGTCTTTATGGAAAAAGCCCGTTATTCTGTGGTCCTAATTACCGGAGCCTCTTCCGGTATAGGCAGGGCGACGGCTCTGCTCCTTATGAGCAAGGGTTTCCATGTTTATGGAACATCCCGAAAGGCCTTGGGGCTTTTTGATGCTCCTCCCGATGAAACCGACGGGGCAAGCGGCGGGTTTATTCGTATGCTGCCTCTTGAGGTAACGGATCCGGCCTCGGTGGAGGCGGCGGTAGCTGCGGTGTATGCCCGTGAGAGCCGGTTGGACGTACTGGTGAGCAATGCCGGCTACGGCATCGCAGGCCCTGTGGAGGAAACAGCCCTTAGTGAGGTCAAAAAGCAATTTGACGCCAACTTTTTCGGAGCCTTCCACATTATCAGCACCGTCCTGCCCTTCATGCGAAATCAGGGCTCCGGCAAAATTATTGTCATCGGTTCGGTTGCCGGAAGGATAGCCATTCCCTTTCAGTCGGTTTACAGCGCCAGCAAATTTGCCCTTGAAGGGCTTGCAGAAGCGCTCCGCCCGGAGATTGCGCCCTTTGGAGTGCAAGCCTGCATCATTGAGCCCGGCGATACCAAAACGGGATTTACAAGCAGCCGAATTTATGAAAAAGCCGGACAAGCCTCCCACAGCAGTTCAAAGGAGGGCGCGGCCATATTTTCCAGAACCGATCTGTCTCCTTACCGGGAAAGGTTTGAAAAATCCGTTACCCGTATGGAAAAGGATGAGAAAAACGGTGCCTCCCCAGATACTGTTGCCCGGGTGGTATACCGAATGATTATGAAAAAACGGATGCCTGTGAGAACATCCGTTGGTTTTACCTATAAAACCCTTCTTTTTTTAAAAAGGCTTCTGCCCTCCCGGCTCACCGAAAAGCTTATCAGTATGCTTTACGGGTGACATGTCCCGGCCGCAGCGGCTCCTTTACCTGTTAAGCTACCTTTCACCCATTGTGACAGGCCCCTCCCGCAACCCCTTTCACATGTTGTCGCCGGTCCCCTCCTCCAGTTTTTCGGAAGGCTCCCCGGAGGGTTCTTCCCGGGCTGAAAGAATCTTTATAAAGGCTCCTGCCACAATGAGAAGCATGCCTGCCCCCGTATTGAGGGTCAATCCTTCCCCAAGAATGAGGAGAACCAATAAAGG
>JAEXPO010000061.1 GCA_023446675.1 Bacillota bacterium
GGCTTATGACTATGCCAAAAGCCGGGATGAAAAGCTCGACCGGAAGCTGGATGAATTCATCAGTCTTATTGCTCTGGCTCAGTTGGAAGACGGCTATATCTCCACCAAGCAGATTATTGGAGAAAAAGTATCGAATGGTGTCAAACGCCACGGGGATATTAATGATTTTGAGGAATACAATTTCGGACATCTGTTTACCTCGGCCTGCGCCCACAAACGTATTACGGGCAAGGATAATTTCTTAGAGGTCGCCATCCGGTGCGCCGCCTACCTTGAACGCACCTATGAGGATATACTGGCCAGCAGCAAGGCCTGGACCGCCGTGTGCCCCTCCCATTACATGGGGCTTGTGGAGCTGTACCGGACAACCGGGGATAAAAAATACCTCAACATGGCCAAAACAGCCATTGACCTTCGCGATATGGTTCAAAACGGCACCGATGACAACCAGGACCGCCTTCCCCTGCGTGAGCACCGCACCATCGCAGGCCACGGTGTCCGCTCCACTTATCTCTACGCAGGCGTGGCAGATCTCTACCTGGAAACCGGTGACGAAACCCTCCTTCCGGTTTTGGAGAGCTGCTGGGAAAACCTTTGCACTAAAAAGCTTTACATCACAGGCGGGTGCGGTGCCCTTTATACCGGCACATCACCTTTCGGACTGTTTACAAAGGCTCAGTATGTTCATCAGGCCTTCGGCTATGAGTATCAGCTTCCAAATGTCACGGCTTATAATGAAACCTGCGCAACCCTTGGAAGTATTTTCTGGGCTCTTCGTATGTTTGCCATCAAACCGGAGGCACAGTATTTTGATTTTATTGAGCGTGCCGCCTTTAATCTGACCCTGGCCGCCGTGAGCCTTGACGGCAGCAAATACTTCTACGAAAACACACTGCGCCGGGCTAAAAAGCTGGATTATCCCCTCATGTGGCCTCTTGAGCGGACAGACACCTTCCACTGCTTCTGCTGCCCAACGAATTTGTCCCGCAGCCTCATGCAGGTTATTGAATACTGTTATATGCATACCGATGATACGGTGTGGACGGGGCTTTACGGATCCTGCCAGGCCCGTTTTCAGCTGAAAAACGGCGCAGATTTTACCCTGCGTCAGGAAACCGACTATCCCTGGCAGGGAGCGATTCGTTTTACTGTCACACAAGCCGCTTCGGATAAGGGGTTCACCCTTAAACTTCGCATTCCTGCCTGGGTGGAAAAGGGTTATATATCCTGGAACAGCCAGCAAAGGGATCTTAGTGATGCTGATGCAGGGCAGTACGCTGAGGTTTATATCGAGCATCCCAAAAATGCTTCCGTTGAGCTTTTTTTGGATATGCCGGCCCGCTACACTGTGGCCCATCCTCTGGTTGAAGAGGATGTAAATCAGGTGTGTGTGGAAAGAGGCCCCCTGGTCTACTGTCTTGAAAGCCCTGACGCCTCTGTGGATACCCTTGACGATTTGTTCCTGCTGTCCAATGCGGATTTCGAAGAGGTTCCCATTGAGCTTTCGGGTAAGCGCATGATTGCACTTGAAACCGAAGGAGCCTGCCTGCAGAAAACACACTGCCGGCCCGATGCCCTCTATCAGCCTCTCAAGGTTGGAGGCCTTCAAAAAGTGCCCCTGCGCCTGATCCCCTATTTTGCCTGGGATAACCGGGGCTTCGGGGAGATGCGCATTTGGATGCCCATACATTATCAGCTGGAATGACCGTCGGCCAAAAGCCCTATTCTCCCGGCAGAATAGTGAAAAGTATCCTTTGATCGGTTGTTTTTATAAAGTAACCCATTGGCAATAAGGAAAGGACGATTAGCATGGATAAGAATGATTTTGGGATGAAGCCCATAAATAACCGCTCTGTGGTGGATCTTGTAATGGAGCGTATTACCGACGCAATTCTCAGCAGGCAGTACAAGCCGGGCGATAAAATCCCCACAGAGGAGCAGCTTTCGGAGGCTCTTGGCGTTGGACGAAACCCGGTGCGTGAGGCGGTAAAGGTGCTGGTAGCCCTGGGCGTACTGGAAATACGGCGGGCGGAAGGCACCTATGTCGCCGCCACCTATTCCGAACGCATGTTTAATCCTGTGCTTTACGGAATGATTGTGGAGCAGAGTGCATTGGAGGATCTTATTGAAGTGCGCCGGGTTTTTGATCAGGGAGTAGCCCAGCTGGCCATAGCCAAGGGCACGGAAAAGGATATGGAAAACATCCGCAGCCAATGTGAAGAATTTATAAACCAATTGCAGCATTTCAACGGTAATCTGGAAATTCTGCTCCAGTGCGATATAAACTTTCACCGCAGCATTGAAGCGGCAGCTCATAATGCCCTGCTCCCCAACCTGAGCCAGGTTATCACCAAGCTCACCATCCCCAGCAGGAGAGAGACCATTCGAAGGGGTATGGAGGCAGGCAATGTACAATACTTTATCGATTGCCACCGTTTGCTTGCCGATGTCATCATCAACCGGCAAAGCGAGCGTGTTCTGGAAACCATAAACGACCACTACGATATGTGGAGTGAGGGCAAAAGGGGAGAGCAGGCCGAAAGCTGATCTCTTCGGTTTGCCGCCTGGCCCCACGCCATCATCCCCATCCCATGTATAAGACTCATTCCTTTTTAGAAAATCATACCCGGAAAAGGAAAGGATAAAGGAGTTAAAGCTTATGTTGAAACCTCTGAAAATTGCCGTGGTTTATACCGGCATGCCCACAAGTTTGGTGAACCTGGTAGAAAGCTCCATAAAACAGGTTCTCATGGACCGTCCGGTCACATTTCTTTCATTCAGCGCCCCGGATATTATTGAAGATGCCATTCGTAACGGGAGCCCGTCCCCGCCTGCGGTGCGGCGGCTTTCGGCACTCTACCTCCACGCGGTGCAGCAGGGAGCCCATATTGTTTACAATGCCTGCTCCTCGGTAGGCGACATCGCAGACGCAGCAAAACCCCTTTTTGAAAAAATGGAGATCCCCTTTGTCCGTATTGACGAAGGTATGGCCCGGGCTGCCGTGGG
Organism: Bacillota bacterium; assembly: GCA_023446675.1. Taxonomy (GTDB): domain Bacteria; phylum Bacillota; class Clostridia; order DSM-8532; family DSM-8532; genus DTU059. The sequence goes on from JAEXPO010000061.1 coordinate 3,007, forward strand.
AGAGCACAGAACCATTGGCGTAATAGCTACGCTTTCTGCCACCCTGGAGCCCACCAAAAGGCTTATAAGGAATATGGCCGAACAGGAAGGCCGGAACGTAACACTTGTCGATACGCTGGCAGAAGGCGCATTCGGTGTTTCCGCCCAACAGCTGGAGGAACTGCTGGTGGCCAGAGCCCTACCCTTAAGCGATAGGGTGGACTGCTTCCTTTTGGCTCAGGGCTCCATGGCAGGCTGTGAAAAGGCTATCTCCCTTGCCACGGGTAAGCCTGTCTATTCCAGTCCCCGTTACGGTGCTTTGGACATTCAAAAAATAGTCGAAAAACTCTCGGAGGAGGCAAACTATGACTCCCTGTGAACTCTCCGGTACCGCTGCCCAGCTGCGCCTGGATGCCATCGAAATGGTATACCGCAGCGGTGACGGGCATCTTGGCCCAAGCCTTTCGGCGGCGGATATTATTACAACACTTTATTTCAAGATAATGAAGGTGGACCCGAAAAATCCCCAGTGGGCGGACAGGGATCGTTTCATTCTCTCCAAAGGGCATGCCTGCCCCGCCCTCTATGCGGCACTTGCCATGAAGGGCTTTTTCTCAAAAGAGGAATACCCCAGCCTTCGCAAAATGGATTCCCTGCTGCAGGGGCACCCCGATATGAAGAAAACCCCCGGAGTGGATATGACCACCGGTTCTCTGGGCAATGGCCTGGGTGCCGGTTTCGGTATGGCTATGGCAGGAAGGCTCACCGGAAAAGACTACCGCACCTATGTGCTGTGCGGGGACGGTGAGCTGGGGGAGGGCGTGCTCTGGGAAGCCGCCCAGGCAGCACCGAAATACCGTCTGGGTTCCCTCACTCTCTTTATTGACAACAATGGCATGCAGTCGGGCGGAACGGTTGAGGCCGTGGGAGGAATTATCAATATCCCCGAAAAGTTTCAGGCCTTCGGATGGAATGTACTTTCCATAGACGGGCACGATTACGATGCCATTTTGGATGCGGCTGAGAAGGCCCGGGCCTGCGAGAACACGCCCACCTGCATCATTGCCCGCACAATAAAGGGTAAGGGCGTCCCCTTTATGGAGCATAACAACGCCTGGCATAAGCGTACACCCACCAAAGAGGAATATGCCGACGCCGTCAACGCCTTAGGAGGTATGCTGCATGACTGAATTTGAAAGCACAAGGATTTTTTTTACCGCCGGTCTTATAGAGCTGATGCGGCAGGATCCACGGGTAGTGATGGTCAGTGCGGATTCTATCGCTGTTTTCCGGGCTCAGGAACTACAGGCGGAATTCTCCGACCGGGTCATTGAGGTCGGTATCGCCGAGCAGAATGCCGTCATGACAGCAGCGGGGCTTGCCTCCGCAGGCATGGTTCCCTATGTTTGCACCTACGCGGGCTTTGCCGTTATGCGGGCATGCGAGCAAATGCGCACCTTTGTTGCCTATCCCGGCTTGAATGTTAAATTTTTCGGTGCAAACGCAGGCATGTCGGCAGGTGAAAGAGAGGGTGTTACACACCAGTTTTTTGAGGATTTAGGAATTTTAAGGAGTATACCAGGCATCAGAGTCCTTGCTCCTGCCGACGCAAAGCAGACCAAAGAGGCTGTGCAGGCTGCCTACTTAACTCCAGGTCCTGTCTACGTCCGCATTGGAAGCGGCCGTGATCCTGTTATTTATAGTCAGGAAGCACCCGATGCGCTTAATGCCGACGTTCTCCTTTCCCAGGGCGACGATGTGCTGCTATTGGCCTGCGGAAGCGTGCTGGCCAATACACTTACGGCTGCAAAGTCCCTTATTGAGCAGGGTGTGGGTGTAACACTTGTAAATGTCAGCACCATAAAGCCTCTTGACTGTGATACGCTGCTTCCCCTTATACGCCGTTGCAGCCGTATTGTAACCGTGGAGGATCACAACATTATCGGCGGACTGGGAAGCGCAGTATGTGAACTTACCTCGGAGCATTATCCCTGCCGGGTTACTCGGCTGGGGCTTAAGGATTGCTATCCCGAGTCCGGCTTCGGAAATGAGCTTTTACTGAAATACGGCCTTGGCCCGGATGCAATTCTCAGGGCTGCGGCCGAAATTTAAAGGAGACATTCAATGGAAAGGAAAAGCTACTTTCACAGGGTGCATGATTATACCCCCACCCGCTTCTGGATTAATAATCCTACCGATGAGGAGGCTAGCCTGGCTATTAACCACGGCGCCGTTCACTGCACCACAAACCCCACCTACACGGCCAAAATGCTTGCAGATCCAAAAATGCGGCCCAAAGCTCTTAAATGGCTGCAGCAGGCCCTTCACACCACAGGCGATGTAAGGAAGGCAGCGGTTCTTGCTCAAAGAAGCGCCGTAGAAAATTTAATGGGCCACTTTTCTTCCCTGTTCGAGGACTCCCGAGGGCGTGCCGGACTGGTTTCCCTCCAGGGGGATCCCTATGCAGAGGAGGATCCGGACTGCATTGTTAACGAAGCCCTTGCAGGCATTTCCCTCGGGCCTAACTACCTTGCAAAAATACCGGTTACCCAAGCGGGTCTGACGGCCATTGACGAGCTGGTGCGCCGGGATATTCCCATCATCGCCACCGAAATCATGAGTATGTCCCAGGTGGTTGCAGCCTGCGAAACTTACAAATCCTCTTCCTCTTTATCAGGCAAAACCCCGCCCTTCTTTGTCACCTGCATCGCGGGTATCTTTGACCAGTGCCTGAGAATGCAGTACGATCGGGGTGAAATAAACATCGAGCCGGATATTCTCTTCCAGGCCGGCACCCTGCTCACTCGGAGACAATACCGCCTTATGGGCAGGCAGGGATATCCGGGAATCCTTCTGGGCGGAGGCGCCAGAGGCCCCCATCACTTTACCGAGTTCGTAGGTGGCCATGTCCATATCACCCTCAACTGGAAGGATGCCCATACGCTTATTGCTAAGGACACTCCGGTTATCAACCGCATGGACACATCGGCTGCGGAATACGTTTTTGACGAGCTCATGCGGCAAGTTCCTGATTTTAAGCGTGCTTACTGCGCCGACGGCCTGAGCCCCGGGGATTATGCCAATTTTGCCCCGGTAGCGCTTTTCCGCAGCCTGTTTATTGAAGGCTGGGACAGCCTTATCCGGGAAATTGAAGCCCTTAAGGAGGAAATGGGATTATGAGCCGCAAGATTACAAATCTGGCCCTTGAAAAACAAATCGAGATGCGCCCCGGCCTTGTGAAGACCAACCTTTCCTATAATAACGAAACCATGCTGTGCCATTTCACCATGAAAAAGGGATCCAAACTTGAGATCCACAACCATAAAGCCGTGCAGAACGGGTACGTGCTCTCGGGCAGGCTGAAATACCAGCTGGCCGATTCGGACAAAAAGGTTTACGAGGAAGGAGAAATCGGTCCCGGTGGAGGCTATGTCTGGGATTCCATGGAATACCACAGCACAGAAGCTCTGGAGGATACCGAGTTCATCGAGGTCTTTTCTCCCATGCGTCCGGAATACGAGGTGTAAAAAGGCGGTATCCCCACCTGTGAGGGTATGCCTGTCAAACAGACGGCATGTATCTGAAAAAGATAAAAGATAAGGAGAGAATACCATGAAAATAACCTCAGTTACCAGAGAGTACATAATAGAAGAAGATCGGGATTTCGACAGCGCCCACGCCTCTACCCTCCTCCCCTTGCCGGGAGATCGGGTACTGGCTGCCTGGTTCGCCGGAAGCTGGGAAAAGGCACCCGATGTGGCAATATGGGTATCCCTTCGTCAAAACGGCAGCTGGGAGCGCCCAAGGAAGGTGGCGGATGCCCGGGGTACAGCACTGTGGAATCCCGTACTCTTCAGCCTGGACGAAAAGACCCTTGTCCTCTATTACAAATGCGGTGCTGCTATTTCCGAATGGAAAACCTTTTTCATTCTGTCCCATGACAATGGACAAAATTGGACCGCTCCCCAGGAGCTGGTACCGGGGGACACTTCCGGTGGGAGGGGACCGGTTAAAAACAAGCCCATCCGCCTGAAAAACGGTAATATCCTTGCACCGGCATCCTATGAAGGGGAGCTTTGGGATGCTTTTGCGGACATCTCTGAGGATAATGGAAAAACCTGGAGCAAAAGCGCACTGGTTCCACTGCGCCGGGTAGGCTATAAGGCCGAGACCCTCCACCGGCCCCAAAGCAAGTACTTCTGTTACGGAAAGGGAGTTATCCAGCCCACCCTATGGGAGGATGAGGCCGGTAAGGTTCATATGCTGCTTCGCAGCACCAGCTCCGCCGTCTTTAAAAGCGATTCCTCCGACGGCGGAAGGACATGGTCTACCGCCTATGCCACAGGTCTTCCCAACAACAACAGCGGTCTCGATCTTGTCCGGCTCCCTTCGGGCACTCTGGTGGTGGCCCTAAATCCCGCGCCTAACCTGCCCAATTACTATAAAGGCCCGCGTACTCCCTTAAGTCTTTACTCCTCGGCCGATAACGGAGAAACCTGGCAGGAGCTCTATGTGCTGGAGGACGGCCCCGGAGGCTTTTCTTATCCTGCCATTGTTGCCATAGACAATAATGAGCTTCATGTCGCTTACACCTGGAAGCGCGAGCGAATTGCCTATGCGAAACTTTGCTTCGACGAGCTTTAATCCCTGACAGAAGCTTGTTTTTAGAGTTAAAGGCCCCATTTAAGTCCCAGAAGGCCCTGTTTTGCCAAACCCGGACTAGAGCCGGCTATGCCCGCAACCCAATGGATACGAAGCGCCGATGAAATAACTCGTTTTTTATTGACGCTTATCAGCAATAAGGTACTAAAGTGCGACAAATAAAGCGGAGGAGAGTCATGAGCAGGAAATTATTAACCCAGGCCTTTGATTATCCGGGGGCGGAACACCGCTCCCTCTTATTCTGGGCGTGGAATGAAAAGCTTGATGTTGAAGAAATCCGACGGCAAATACGTTTAATGAAGGAAAACGGTGTCGGCGGATTTTTTATGCATTCCAGGGAAGGCCTGGAGACCGAGTACATGGGTAAGGAATGGATGGACTGCATTCGGGCAGCCGTAGATGAAGCCAGGCTTTTGGGCCTCCAGGCATGGCTGTACGACGAGGACCGCTGGCCCTCAGGTACAGCCGGAGGTACGCTGCCTGCGCGCTTTGGAGATGATTCCCGGCTTAAAGGGGCCACTCTTGAGGTGATTACCGACGGCAATACCGCTTACCTTCATGAACCCAATGTTCTGGCAGTGTACCGCGCTGCTGTGGACGGTCACACCGCTTCGGAGATCATAAGAATTGATCCAAAATCCGCTCCCGTCCTGTCCCGGGAGGAATGCATCCTGGTTCTGCGCCTTGAGGTTTCCGGCAAATCCACCTGGTTTAATCACGAAACTCCGCCGGATAATCTGAATCCCCGCTCCGTAAAGCGCTTTTTGGAATCCACCCACGACAAATACAAGGCCGTCCTGGGCGGCACCTTGGGTACTACGGTTCCGGGAATCTTTACGGACGAGGCCAGCCTGGCCGACAG
>JAEXPO010000124.1 GCA_023446675.1 Bacillota bacterium
GCCTTTGGGAGGACCGGGAAGAGGCCTTGGCGCCCCTGCTTCCGTCAATGTTTATATGGGACTGGAAGCCCGGGAAGGGAACATGATGGAGCTTCTGCCCTTTTATGAGGGCGGAGGGGACGACAGCAAGCGCTACGATCCTGACGGGGATAAGGAGAAAGAGGGGGCCGGAGACGGCGCCCGGTTCATCCGTCCTTTTCAGGACAGCAGCATAAAAAGAGGTTTTCACGCGGCTGCGGACACCTGGGAGGCAGGGGATTTAAAGGTTAATCTCTATTCCCAGGTAAGGCCCATTCCCGACCCGGAAAAGACAGGGAGTGAAGGCCCGGAGCCGGAGGCGCTTTTAAAGGAAGTACTCCTGCCCGCCGTGCTTGTGGAATTCATTGTGGATAACACAAGCTGCTCCCGGACGCGAACAGCCGTTTTCGGCTATGACGGCCCCGACCCCTACGACAATATGTATAAAATAGAGGATGAGGCTTTAAAGCTCAGCGGCATTGGCCAGGGGGGCCGTACCGCTCTGTATTGCCAAAGCGGCACGGCAACGCCTGCCGTGAGCTTCAACTTAAGCTGGATTCTGGATACCGTCAGCAAGGATAACTGGCAGTTTGGACTGGGAAATACGGGCGCCCTGGTGATGGAGGCCCCAGCCGGTGAAAAAACTGTTTTTCGCTTTGCCCTGTGCTTTTTCCATGAAGGAAGGGCTACCTTTGGCATGGACACGGTTTATTACTATACCAAATGGTTCGGAAGCATCAGCCAGGCGGGCGCCTATGCCCTGTCCCGCTTTGACGCCATACGAGGAGCCTGTGAGGAGGCCGACCGCCGCCTTTTGCCGGTGGGACTGTCTGAGGAGCAGCGTTTTATGCTGGCCCAGGCCATCCGCAGCTATTACGGCTCCACCCAGCTTCTTCTCCATGAAGGAAAGCCCCTTTACATTGTTAATGAAGGGGAATACCGGATGATGAACACTCTGGACCTCACGGCGGATCAGGTGTTTTTCGAGCTGCACATGAACCCCTGGGCGGTAAAAAATGTACTGGATCTCTATCTGGAGCGGTATTCCTATGAGGACAGGGTCCGCTTTCCCGGCGGGACGGAGGATTATCCCGGAGGCCTTTCCTTTACTCATGATATGGGGGTTGCCAATGTGTTTTCACCTCCCGGCCAGTCGGCCTATGAAATGGGCGGGCTTGACGGCTGCTTTTCCTATATGAGCCACGAGCAGCTGGTGAACTGGCTTTTATGCGCCCTTTCCTACATCGAGGTATCGGGAGATGGGGCATGGCTTCATAAGAGGCTCACGGCGCTTGAAGCCTGCCTTGCAAGCATGGAAAACCGGGATCACCCTAAAAAGGAGGAGCGAAACGGCATTATGGGCCTGGACGGTGTAAAAACCCGGTACGGTGCCGAAATTACAACCTACGACAGCCTGGACGCTTCTCTGGGACAGGCCAGAGGCAACCTCTACCTTGCGGTTAAGAGCTGGAGCGCCTATGTGGGGCTGGAAGGCCTGTTTGGGAGGCTGGGGCTTGCTCCTTTGGCGGCACGGGCGGGAGAACAGGCCCGAAAATGCGCCAAAACCCTTACGGCTCATGTGAATGAAGAAGGCTACATTCCCGCCATTCTGGAGGGTGAGAGCCGTTCTGCCATCCTGTCCGCGGTGGAGGGACTTGTTTTTCCCCTGTTTACAGGCTGCGGGGAGGTTTTGGACAGGGACGGCCCCTACAGGGACCTTTTAAATACTCTTGAAGCCCATTTTACCACGGTACTTAAAAAAGGAATCTGCCTTTTTGAGGACGGGGGCTGGCGTCTTTCCTCCACCAGCACCAACTCCTGGCTGAGTAAGATTTATATCTGCCAGTTTGTGGTGCGTAAGGTTTTAGGCATAAAAACCCCAGCCGTGAGTGAGGAAGCCGACCGCGCTCATGCGGCATGGCTTCTTGAGCGTGAAAACAGCTTCTGGTGCTGGAGTGATCAAATCCATGAAGGCGTGGTAAAAGGGAGCCGCTACTATCCGCGGGGAGTTACGGCTGTTCTGTGGCTTTATGAGCTGGAAGACGGTTCGCCTAATGTAAAATCAGGCTTTTGCTCACAAAGGAGGCTGCCATGAGACACATCCGGGGCGATTACCACAAGGTGAAAGGCGCATTCAACCGTTATGCCTCCCTGTGCGTCGGGGCAGGCCGGGCCGGAGAGGTTCTTCGCCACGCCTTTTTGAAGCATCTGGAGGAAGGCGTGAAGGATTGCGGGTTTTCTTACCTGCGCTTTCACGGCATCTTTCACGAGGATATGGGCGTGTACGGGGAGGACGAAAAAGGAAGGCCCCGGTATAGCTGGCAGTACGTGGACATGGTCTATGACGCTCTTCTGGAACGGGGGATAAAGCCCTTTGTGGAGCTGTCCTTCATGCCCTGCGCCCTGGCTTCCGGGGATAAAACCGTTTTCTGGTGGAAGGCCAATGTAACTCCCCCCAAGGATTACGACAAGTGGGGAAGCCTGATTTTTGCCTTTGTCAAGCACCTGGAGGAAAGGTACGGACGGGAGGAGGTGGCCTCCTGGTATTTTGAGGTGTGGAACGAGCCCAACCATCCCGCCTTTTTCGGAGGGACACGTCAGGACTGTTTCAGGCTGTATGAGGTCACGGCACGGGCGGTAAAGGCCGTTTGCCCCGGCTACCGGGTGGGCGGCCCTGCTACGGCGGCGGGAGATGCCTGGATAAGCGAATTTATTGCCTTCTGCCATGATAATAGGGTGCCCACGGACTTTGTTTCAACCCATATCTACGGTGTGGAGGGAGCCTTTGACGAGTTTGGGGACAGCGTACTGTACCTTTCAAAAAACAGGAAGCTCATCCCGGATCAGGTCAGGGAGGTTTGCGCCAAGGTAAAGGCTTCCCCTATGCCGGATCTGGAAATTCATTATACCGAATGGAGCTCCTCCTATTCCAGCCGGGATCCGGTACATGACCATTACAGCCAGGCAGCATACATTCTCCGTCACTTAAAGGGCCTGGAGGGGCTTGTGGCGTCCATGTCCTACTGGACCCTTTCCGATATCTTCGAAGAGGTGGGGCCGCCCCAAACGCCCTTTCACGGGGGCTTCGGCCTTATAAATGCCCAGGGCCTTAAAAAGCCGTCCCATTATGCCTATGCTTTTCTTAACCGCCTTGGTGATACGGAGCTTTTCCAGGAGGATGAAAACGCATGGCTGTGCAAAAAGCCGGGTGGTATTCAGGCCCTTTTCTGGAACGACTCGCCTGTTTATCAGGATGAGCCCAATCATCTTTTCTTTAAGAAGGACAGGAGGGCGGAAAAGGCCGAAGAGGTTGAAATCACCCTGTCGGGCATGCCTGAAGGGGATTACGCCCTGGAAATCCGAAGGATAGGGTATGGCCGCAACGATGTGTATACCGGCTACTTAAAGCTGGGAGCCCACGCTTCCCCCAGCCGGGAGCAAATTCAGCTTTTAAGTAGGGAAAACGATGGAATGCCCGAAATAAAGGAAAGAATAAGGGTGGGGGAGAACGGCCTTTTCCAATACCGGCTGGAGCTCAATGAAAACGATGTGGTTCTTTTAACCCTTGAACTTATTGGAGGTAATGAAACATGCTGAGTATGCCCGATGCCCTTTACAGGCTTAAAAACGTAAAGTCCCGCAGAGCGTCCAGCTACGATGAGACAGGCGGAAACAAGGACTTTAAGCAGATAGAACCGGGTCAGACCCTTACCCTGTTTGATTATGAGGGAACAGGGATTATCAAGCATCTTTGGATCACCTACAACAGCCCTGATCCCATGTTCCGGCGCAACGCCGTTCTCCGGATGTACTGGGATAATGAGGAGAACCCCAGTGTGGAAAGCCCCCTGGGCGATTTCTTCGGACAGGGCTGGGGTGAAAAGTACAATTTTGCTGCTCTGCCCCTGGCGGCGGCCCCCGGTGAGGGAAGCGCCCTAAACTGCTATTTTCCCATGCCCTTTAGAAGCCGCGCCCGCATTACCCTGGAAAACCAGTCCGAGCATACGGTGGAAGCCTTTTTCTATGCGGTGGATTACGAGGTTCATGCTTCCCTGCCTGAGGATACCGGCCTTTTTCATGCCTGGTGGAACAGGAAAATCACAATCCCTGAAAGGGATATGGAAAACGAATGGGCCACCTTTGAGGAGGACTTTAAAAACCCTGACTGGAAGGATAATTATGTTTTCGCCGACATTGAGGGCAAAGGCCATTTTGTGGGCCTTAACTATTATGTGGACAATCCCGGCCCCATGTGGTACGGAGAGGGCGACGATATGTGGCGCATCGACGGAGAGCCCTGGCCAGTGAGCCTTCACGGCACCGGAACCGAGGACTTTTTCAATACCTCCTGGTGCCCCAGAGAGACCTATAACCATCCCTATTTCGGCTATGCCCGGGTATCCGACAAGCTGGGCTGGATGGGCCGGGCCCATGCCTACCGGTTCCTTCTGGAGGATCCCATCTGTTTTGAAAAGTCCCTTCTGGCAAGCATCGAGCACGGCCATGCCAATACCCTTACCCTGGATCTGGCCACAGTGGCCTACTGGTATCAGACCGAGCCCCACAAGCCCTACCCTGTCATCCTGCCCCGGGAGAAACGCCAGAATATGCCCGAGGTGTGGGTTACCGACATCCATCGCTGGCGCCACGCCTGGCGTTTGTCCAAGGGCGGGGGACTTCTGTGGGGGAACGAAAAATAGAGAACCGCAGGAAAAAGGGAAATAAAGCGAGAGAAAAAGAGAGCCAGTGAAAAAGTGACAAAGCAAGTGAAAAAGAAATAAAGCGATAGAGAGATAGAAATCAATCATGAGCCAAAGAAATGAAGCCACAGAGATAGAAATGAATTAAAAGATAAAGAAATAAGGCGAGAAAAATAGAAGCCAAAGCAGGAGGGGGCATGTTAATGACGTACCGTAATCCGGTTCTAAAGGGTTTTTACCCTGACCCCAGCATTTGCCGGGCGGGAGAGGACTATTACCTTGTAACCAGCTCCTTTGAATATTTTCCCGGAGTCCCTCTGTTTCACAGCAGGGATCTGGTTCACTGGGAGCAGATAGGTCACTGCCTCACCCGGAAAAGTCAGCTCAACCTGGACAAAGCCGGGGCGTCAGGAGGCATTTATGCGCCTGCCCTGCGTTATCACGCGGGCCGGTTTTACATGATTACCACCAATGTAAGCCACAAGGGACATTTTTACGTGTATACCGACGCTATCGGGGGAGAATGGTCGGAGCCTGTTTTCATCGAGGGCCATTACACGGGCCATGATCCGGATCTGTTTTTTGACGACGACGGAAGGGTTTACTATACCCGTTTCAGCTGGGATCAGGGAATTCTGCTGTATGAAATCGATCTAAAAACCGGCCGTCTTTTAACCGAAGGCCGTTCCGTCTGGAAGGGCTTTGAGGACCGCCTTCCCGAAGCGCCCCACCTCTACCGTATCAACGGCTTTTATTACCTCCTGGCCGCCGAGGGCGGCACCTGGAACGGGCATATGGCGGTAGTGGCAAGAAGCAGGCATGTGGAAGGGCCTTACGAGAGTTGTCCCCATAACCCCATTCTCTCCCACCGGGCTCTTGTAATGCAGCCTCTGGCCGCCACAGGCCACGCAGATCTGGTTCAAACGCCGGAAGGAAACTGGTGGATGGTGTTTTTGGGGATTCGAAAGCTTGTGGAGGACAATTACCATACTCTTGGCCGGGAGACCTTTCTGGCGCCGGTGACCTGGACGGAGGACGGCTGGCCGCTGGTAAACGGAGGTAAACCCGTTTCCTTTGAAATGAACGGCGAGAGGCTCCCTGTGGCGGCTAAAAACTCCCTGCCAAAGAAAATTCTTCTCATAGAGGAAGCGGAAAAAGAGCCGTTACCGGAATTATGCGGGGAAGCGCCCGGCCTCCACTGGAACACCCGGTACAACCCTCCGGAGAAGGGGATTTCTTTTACCCGCACTGCCGGTTGCCTTACTCTGGCAGGTACTGAGGCCACCCTTTCCGACGGCAAAAATGTCAGCATGCTTTGCCGCCGCCAGCAGCACAGGGATTTTACCTGTACTGTCAGCCTTACTTTTGAGCCCCAAAAGGAGGGGGAGGAGGCGGGCCTCTGTGTTATCATGAACGAGCTTCATCATTATGAAATAGCCCTGCGCTTTATGGAAGGGAAAAAACACCTCGTTGTCAGAAGGCGTATCGGGGATTTGGAGAGCGTTGTTTATTCCCGGCCTTATTCTTCCGAAAGCATTTGCTTGAGCCTGTCCGGTGATGCCCAATACTATTCCTTCGGTGAAGGAAGCGCTGCGGCTCCTTTGACCAAAGGCATGGCCCGTTATTTGTCCACGGAGGTTGCGGGCGGCTTTTCTGGAGTGTACATCGGCCTTTACGCCACGGGTTCGGGCAGGGAGAGTACCGTGCCTGCCTTATTCAGCCGTTTTCAATACAGGGGTAAGGACTGAATAAAGGCTTAATAGGGGATAAGAACGAAGTAAAGGCTGAATAAAACAATAAGAGCTTAATAAGGGCTGAAGAAGAATTAAAATAGGGTTAAATAAGGAATTAAAAGAACTGAATAGCGGTTGATTAAACATTGAATAGAGACTGAGGTAAAAGAAAAAGGCGTGCTTTCTGGCTTAAGCACGCCTTTTACCATTGATAGAAAAGGAGTATGAAGTATATACCTTAATCCAGCGTAACGCCGAAATAGGCTTTTGCGTTGTTGTAGCTTATATCCCTCACCATGCCGCCAAGAAGCTCCGGATCGTTGGGAACCTCTCCGTTGTCGGCCCATTTGCCCAGGATATTGCAAAGAATACGGCGGAAGTATTCGTGGCGGGTGTAGGAAATAAAGCTGCGTGAGTCGGTAAGCATACCCACGAAGCGGCCCAGAAGACCCAAATTGGCTAAAGCGATCATCTGCTTTTCCATACCGTCCTTTTGATCGTTAAACCACCAGGCCGAGCCCAATTGGATTTTACCCGGAATACCGCCGCCCTGGAAGCTGCCCATAGTGGTGGCCAGAACTTCGTTGTCGTAGGGGTTCAGGCTGTAAAGAATGGTTTTAGGTACGCTGTCGGTGGTATCCAGTGCGTCAAAGAACTTAACTAAAGCCTCTGCACAGGGTGGATCGCCAATGGAGTCAAAGCCCGTATCGGGGCCAAGCTTTTTGAACATGCGGCTGCTGTTGTTGCGAAGAGCAGCAATATGAAGCTGCATGACCCATCCCAAACGGGAATATTCTCTTCCGAAGAAAATAAGGAGCCGGGTTTTATACAAAGTGGCTTCCTGTGCTGTGGGCGCTTTGCCTGCCAGCGCGTCGGCCAGAATTTTTGAAGCGTCCTCGTCGGTGCCGGGAGCATATACGGAGGAATCAAGTCCGTGGTCGGACAGGCGGCAGCCGTTTTCATGGAAGAATTCCAGTCTCTGGGCTAATGCCTTCGTCAAATCTCCAAAGGATTTAATTTTTACAGATGCTGCCTTTTCAAGAGCACCAATCCACTCTAAAAAGCCGGGCTTGTCGATATTGACAGCCTTGTCCGGGCGGAAGGTAGGCAGAACCTTGGTTTTAAAGCTCTTATCGGCAGCAATAATTTTGTGGTATTCCAGAGAATCCACAGGATCATCGGTGGTGCACAGGGCTTTCACATTTGAGCGGGCAATAAGGCCCCGGGCAGAAAAGCCATCCTCTTTAAGCTTGGCATTGCACTTATCCCAGATGATTTCAGCTGTAGCGGGAGAAAGTACTTCGTCAACGTCAAAAAAGCGCTTAAGCTCCAGGTGCGACCAGTGGTACAGCGGATTGCCCAAGGCGTAAGGCATGGTAGCGGCCCAGGCCAGAAACTTTTCCTTGTCACTTCCTTCTCCGGTAACGTGCTTCTCCTCTACACCATTTGAACGCATGGCCCGCCACTTGTAATGATCGCCGCCAAGCCAGACCTCGGTAATATTGCGGTAGCGCTTGTCCTCCGCAATTTCCTTGGGACTTAAATGGCAGTGATAATCAAAAAGGGGCATATCCTTGGCATAATTGTGATAAAGCGTAACCGCTGTCGGTGTTTCAAGCAGGAAATTTTCATCCATAAAGCCTTTCATACAAATTCCTTTCCAAAACCGGGGTTATAAGCTGGGGATTTTTACTTAACATGTACCCCTGCCCGGCTTTATATCCATTTGTTCTTTTAGCTCTAAGCCCATTATAATGTGTTAAATTGCATGTCGCTTTGTTTTTATTGCTTGTTTTATTGCAAAAATTGCTTTAAAATAGAGGTATGAAACAGCAAAAGCAGACTTTTAATCCAAGACAATATATGTTGAGGGAGGATTTTGAGCTCTTCCATAACAAAGATGATGCTCTTTTAGGAGTAGAATTTCATGATCATCATTTTTACGAGGCGTTTTTTTACATCTCCGGGAAAGTCACCTATGTTATAGAAGGCAAATCCTATAAGTTAAGGCCAGGAGACATTATTCTTATTAATAACCGGGAAATCCACCGCACCGTAGTGGAGCTGGGGTCGGTTTATGAAAGGGTGGTGCTCTGGATAGATCCGGGCTATATCAGCCGTTTAAGCCGGGAAAATGAGGACTTGGCCACCTGCTTTACCTCGTCGGCCATAAAGAAGTATAATCTTTTGCGGCCTAAAAGCGATATGCTCATCCAAATTAAAAATACCATTAACCGCCTGGAAAAGACTCTTAACAGTAAGGGCTTCGGCAACTCCATTTTAACGGAGAGCTATCTTGCGGAGCTGTTGGTTTATATGAATCGGGCCTACCAGGATACACGGGATGAGGAAATCGAGATTGATATTGAGTACAATCCAAAAATCAGCGAGGTTATCCGCTACATTAACGCCAATCTGGATCAGAGCCTTACCCTGGAGGAGCTTTCAGCCCGTTTCTATATCAGCAAATACCATCTTTTAAGAGAATTTAAGCGAAGCACCGGCTATACCATTCACCGGTTTATTCATAAAAAGCGGATGATACTTGCCAGAGAGCTTCTTGCGGAAAAGATGAAGGTTACGGAAACCTGTATCCAATGCGGTTTCGGGGATTATGCCAACTTTATAAGAGCCTTTAAAAAGGAATATGGGGTTTCACCCAAGAAATTTATACAGGAGTAAAGCACCGTTTTCAAGGGAGTGTCCAGGCTAATCAGCTGACGGATGAGGTGCTGCCCTTCGGTTTTTCCAAATAAGGTTGTATAGATATTTTTCAAGCGGAGGGCCTATGAAAAAGGGTATTGCTTTTGTGATAACAGCACTTATTCTATCTTTGATTTTGACAACACCAAGCTATGCGTTGTCAGATTCGCAGTCGCATTCAATACAAAGCTTGTTGGATGATGCCTGCCGTATATCAGGTGTGCCGGGGATGTCAATTTCAATACTTACCGAAGGGGAAGAGCTCTACTTTTCTTCCGGGTACGCAGATCGAAAAAAGGGACTAAAGGCAAGCGAAAATACACTGTATGAGCTTGCTTCGGTCAGTAAAGCTTTTACCGGCATGGGTATATTGCTTATGGAAGAGCAAGGACTGCTGTCAATGGCTGACCCCATCCAAAAGTATTTGCCCTGGTTTACGCTAAAGTATCGGGGGAAACCCATTGATATGCAAGAGATGACACTCAATAACTTTTTACATCACACCAGCGGCTTAACAAACCTCAGTCACAGTCAAAACATACCCCAGGGCAATACGCCGGATATGCTGCAAAAAACCGTAGAAATGCTTGTAGATGCCGAGTTGTCATTCTATCCCGGTAAGAAGTATGATTACGGAACTGTTAATTATGATGTCTTGGGGCTGGTCATTGAGGCTGTGTCGGGGCAGAGCTATGAAGATTACATGAACAAAGAGGTGCTTCAGCCGCTGGGGCTGCACCGGACATATGTCTATAAAAAAGATGCTCAGGCTACAGGTCAATTGGCACAGGGCTACCGCTCGTCCTTCTTTATGACGATTCCCTATGACGCACCGGATTTTGCCGGGAATAAACCTGCGGGCTATATCCTATCCTGCGCTAAAGATATGGCGCGTTGGATGGGTATACAGATGGGAATCGTTCAGGATATACCCGAAATATTCCGTAAGGTTGTTGACTTATCCCATGAGGGAGATAGGTC
>JAEXPO010000176.1 GCA_023446675.1 Bacillota bacterium
AATAACGGCGCTCCTACCTATATGGCCGCGGATATTGCCTACCACAGAAATAAATTCATTACCCGGGGCTTCGATTGGGCGATAGATCTCTGGGGTGCGGATCACCACGGCCATGTGGCCAGGATGAAATCCGCCATGGAGCCCTTCGGAGTTACAAAGGATCGCTTTGAGGTGGTATTGTTCCAGCTTGTCCGCCTCTACCGTAACGGGGAAATTGCCCGCATGTCCAAAAGGACAGGCAAGGCCATATCCCTGGGTGATCTGCTTGAAGAGGTAGGCAAGGACGCAGCCCGGTTTATTTTTAATTTAAAAACCTCCGGCAGCCATCTGGATTTTGATCTGGATCTGGCTGTGAGCCAATCCAATGACAACCCTGTTTTTTACGTACAATACGCCCATGCCCGTATTACAAGCATCATAAGGAGGCTTTCAGAGGAAGGGGTTACCCTTTCCGAGGACAAGCCCTTAAACTTTAATCTTCTTAAGGCTCCGGAAGAAATTGAGCTTTTAAGAAAGCTTGCCGAATATCCCGAGGAAGTGGCGCTGTCGGCCAAGACCCTTGAGCCCAGCCGGATTACCCGCTATGTCATGGACGTTGCAGCCAGCTTTCACAGCTTCTATAACGCCTGCCGGGTTCGCGGGGAGGAGGAGTCCCTCATGCTGGCCCGACTGGCTCTTGTGGATTCAACCCGCACCGTCATCCGCAATGTCCTGGTTCTTATCCGGATTAATGCCCCGGAGAGAATGTAAACTTACTTGTGATAAAGTCTTTATAAATATTTTAAGGACGGCTGAAAGCTTTAGCCGTCCCTCAAGTTAACAAAAACGAAAGGAAGATACACCCATGAGCTTATTTTCAGAATGGCAGAAAAGACTGGAAAATCAGGAGGGCGAAAGCCAGGAGTTTTTCGAAAACTATCTGAAAAAGGAAAAGGAGGCCTACCAGCGTATTCTGGGAACCGAGGACGCTTCCTTAAGCGGAAAGCTTTCCGAGCTGGCCGAATTTTATGCCATGGATACCCTCACTTTTATAGGATTCCTGGATGGTATAAGCACCAGTTTAGATACTGAGATTGACCTGGACAGCCTGACAGAGGCTAGTGATGTCACCCTTGATATTAATAAAGAAAAGCTCTATTACAATATGCTGAATGCCAAGGCTGACTGGCTTTACGGCCTGGAGGAATGGAACAGCCATTTAACCAATGAACAGAAGGCCGAAATTAAAAAGCATTTCCACGAGGATAACCGTGCTGTAAGCAGCAAAGTCGGACGCAATGACCCTTGCCCCTGCGGAAGCGGCAAGAAGTATAAAAAATGTTGCGGATAAGGATCAGAATAAACTGATCCCTAAGTGTAAGGGGGTCCCTATGCTTGAGGTAAAAAAGCTCTCAAAAAAATATGAAAAGGTATTAGCGGTAAGCAATGTTTCCTTCGTAGTCAATCAGGGAGAGATAGGCGTGCTGTTAGGACCAAACGGAGCAGGCAAGAGCACCACTATTAAGTCCATTGCCGGGCTTTTAAGGTTTGAAGGCCAGATAACCATCGATAAGTTCGATAATAAAAGTCTTGAAGCCAAAAGAGCTTTTGGCTATATACCGGAAGCACCTGCCCTGTATGATTCTTTAACGGTATGGGAGCATTTGGAATTTATTGCCAAAGCCTATAGCTTATCGGATTGGCAGAAGGAAGCGGAGCATTTGCTTGAACGCTTTGAGCTTGACGACAAGAAAAACAAGCTGGGCAAGGAGCTTTCCAAGGGGATGCAGCAGAAGGTAAGCATCTGCTGTGCCCTTCTTATAAAGCCTAAAATGCTGATGTTTGACGAGCCCATGGTTGGGCTTGATCCCAAAGCCATAAAGACCCTTAAGGAGATGTTTGGGGAGCTTAAGGAAAAGGGCTGCGCACTTCTAATAAGCACCCACATGATTGACAGCATTGAAGAGGTTTGGGATAAGGCGCTTATTATGAACAAGGGCGAAATTGTGCTGTCACGCACCCGCGGTGAACTTGAGGCGAGTAATGAATCTTTGGAGCAAATCTTCTTTGAGGTAACCGACAGCGACAAGGTGGTGGGGGAGGCATGAGTCCGCTTTTCTTCCTTATTCGTAAAAGCTTAAAAAATATTATAAAGAGCGCGTTTAAAAAGCCCCTGGTTCTAATCGGCTATCTTTTTGTTCTCCTGCTTCTTGGAGGCTCTCTGGCGCTGGCTTTCTTTATGCCCAGCGGCTCCGTCAATCAAAACCCCCCGGAGATGTTTAAGGGCATCATGGTTCTGGCCAGCGGCGTCCTTTACTACTCTACTCTGAAAATGGGTATAGACAAGGGCAGCAGTTATTTTCGCATGGCGGATGTTAACCTTGTTTTCCCTTCTCCGCTTAAGGGCAATCATGTGCTGCTTTACGGCTTTTTAAAGCAGTTGGCCGGCACCTTGCTTTTTATTTATCTGGCGGTGGCTCAAATCCCTAATTTGAAAAATAATTTTATGATAAACAATTACGGCGTCTGGATGATTTTGCTGGCGGTGGTCATGTATTCTCTGGCCTTTCCCCTCGTTAGCATCGCCATATACTCCTGGACCACCAAGGTAAAGGTGCGCAAGGTTTGGGCAAAGCGCGTGCTGGATATTGTCGCACTGGCGGCAGTACTTGTTTTTATTCTGAGACTGTCGGCCTCAGGCCAGTTTGCCGTTGCCCTTCAAGAGGTGTTCGGAAGCCCTGCGGCTCAATACTTTCCTCTTATCGGCTGGACTGCCGCTATTGCCTCTGCCGGAGTGACAGGCTTTACCTTTCCTGCTGTCTTTGGCCTTTCAGCCATGCTCCTTGTGATTGTGGGACTTCTTATTTCATTCCTTCGCATGAAGGTGGATTATTACGAGGATGTTCTGGAAGCCACGGAGTATGCTGAAACGGTGCTTAAGGCCAAAAAAGAAGGCAATACCATGGGCCTTAACACCAAGATTAAAAGCAATGTTAAGCAGAAGCTTAACGGAACCGGCGCCCGTGTTCTCTTCTCCAAACAAATACTGGAGCTTCGCAAAACCTCCTTCTTCCTGTTTCTGGACAGGACGTCCATCACCATTATTCTGTCGGCTGTTATTTTTAAGCTTGTTATGCCCGATGAGGCAGGTACAATGAACCTGATTATAATTCTGGCCTTCAGCGTCTACATGCTTTTGTTGTTTCAAATGCAGGGAAGGCTTGGCCAGGAGCTGAGCAAGCCCTATATTTTCCTAATTCCCGACAGTCCGGCCAGAAAGCTTTTTTACACCACCCTTCCTGAGCATGTAAAGAATCTTTTTGACGGTGCGGTTCTTTTTATTCTATCCGGGATTCTGTTCAAGGCAAACCCTCTGTTAGTACCGGCCTGTATTATTACCTATGTCCTGTTCGGTGCGGTATTTACTTACACGGATGTTCTTTGCCGAAGGCTTTTCGGCTCGGTGCACAGCAAAGCTCTTCTTATCTTTATAAAGGCTATTGCCGCCCTTTTAGTGGAGCTTCCCGGCATTATTGCCGCAGTAATTGTTCTGGTTATATCAGGAAGCCAGCTGCTTTGCATTATCACCATGGGGGGATGGAGCTTTACCCTGGCCTTTATGCTGTTTATGTTTTCCCAGGGGATTTTTAAGAATCTGGAGTCAGCCGGCTGAGTGCTGAATACAGCAAAGGAAATTTTAAAGGAGTTTGCCATGGCGGTAAGATATGCTGAATCTAAGGATTTAGAAGGGATACTGGAGCTTTATAAGCTTTTAATACCGGATGACCAGGAGGCAGAGGAAGCACGTCTTGTGTCTCTTTGGGAGGAAATTATGGGCAGCCCCGGACGTTACCGGTATATGGTGGCTGAAGAGGAAGGCCGTATTCTGGCTACCTGCAATATAGCCCTTGTGCCCAACCTTTCCCATGGGGGAAGGCCCTTTGGGATTATAGAAAATGTGATTACCCACCCTGATGCACGAAGGAAAGGGTTTGGAAGGGCGGTTTTAGAAAAGGCTTTGGATTTTGCAAGGGAAACCTCCTGCTGTAAGGTGATGCTTTTAAGCGGAAGCCACAGAACCGAAGCCCATGCCTTCTATAAAAGCCTGGGCTTTGACGGTGACAGGAAAAGAGGGTTTTGCATTTATCTCTAAGGCTGCGTTTCCAAATGCCGAAAACTAAAATGAAATGCAAAAATAAAAATCAGAAATAATAAAGGAGCAAAGCCATGATTATCGACACCCTGGACAATATTGAAAAATATGCCCCGCTGTCCGAAAACCTTAAGAAGGGCATAGGCTACTTAAAGGAGATTCTGGAAAAGGGATCACCTTTGGGCAGGACCGATTTTGACAACGGCATCTACACCAGCGTCACAAGCTATGATACTAAAAACCCCAGTGATGCCAAATGGGAAACCCACGAGAAGTTCATCGACATCCAGTTCATCGTGGAGGGCGGCGAAATTATCGGATATGCCCCAAAAGTCGATTTGGGCAAGGGCCTGGGTTATGACGAGAAAAAAGACATTGAATTTTTTACTTACGAGGGAGACTATACGCCCTTAAAGCTTGTCCCCGGCACCTTTGCCATCTTTTTTCCCGAGGACGGCCACAAGGCCTGTGTCAGGGACAGAAGCTCCACGGCAAAAAAGCTTCTGGTAAAGGTTCCTCTTTAATTGGCAGCCATTTGCGTAAGCAAATTCATCCTCTTCCAATATAGGCGCAAGTTTTATGAATTGTAACGGATGAATGAAGAAATAATAAAAGAGGCATTGCCTTCAAAAGGCTGGTGCCTCTTTTTCTAAGGTGCTTTGATAGATGAAAATAGGTGCATTCGCAAAAAAGAATGGGGTAAGCATTGATACCCTCCGCCATTACATGAGCCTGGGACTGCTATTGCCATCAAAGGCAAAGAGCCAGTATGCCTTTGATTCCCGCTGCCAGGAGGCCTTTAATGAAGTCACACATCTGAAATCTCTTGGATTCAGCTTGCAGGAAATAAAGGATATTTTTGTAGTCAATCAGCTTGGAAAGCTAACCTCAATACAGAAAGAGGCCTGCTACAAGGATGTATTTAAAGTAAAGAGGGACTCGGTAAGGGCTGAAATAGAGAAGCTGGAGCAGAAGGCCACCCTCCTGGAGGAAGAGCTCCAAAGGCTTGATACCCTCAAGGACACAAAAAAATTCAGCCTGGGGCTGGAGCTTCAATGGCTCGGGCACCTTTGCTGCCATCGCTGCGGAGAACCCCTTGTTCTTATGGAAGCTTTAGTAGACGACAACAGGGTGCTTTCAGGGAGCCTGAAATGCGCCTGCGGCACCGGGTACCGTGTAGTGGAAGGAATTGTCTGCCAGGGGGAGCTGAGCACGGAAGAACATCCTCCCATTGACGTTCAGTCCTATATACAGCATACCGATGAGGATTACCTTCTAAAGGTCTATAAAACTTTAGAATGGTTTTTTCAAAATATACCTTTTGAAAGCCTTTCAAAAAAGCTTATTCTGGAGCTGGGCAGCGGCAGCGGCTTTTTTTTGAGGCGCATGTATGATTCCCTCCCGGAGGATGCCCTCTACATTGCGGTGGATTCCAATTATGAAAAATTAAGAGCCTTGAAGGAAACAATGGAGAAAGCCGACAGTAAAAAGGCGCTTATGTTTATTTGCACCGATTTTCAATGCATCCCCCTTAAGGAGGCGTCTGTGGATGCTATCTGCGATTTCACAGGTACAAGCAATTACAGCTTTGACAACGGGGACTTCCTGCTGAGTCTTATTCAGCGCTATTATAAAAACGATGCGGAGCTTTATGGAGCTTATATTGTCTTTAAAAACTTCAGCCATGAAAGCCAAATTTCTCCCGGCTTCCGGCCCAATTTCACAAAGGCTTGCCTGGAGGAAGGGATAGAGCAGCTGGGTTTTGTCAAGCGTTTGGAATACCTTTCAAATACCGTCAGCAAGGGCGGAATCTATGAGGATTATTTTAAGGATGACGAAAAAGTAGCCGCTTACTGTTTTATTGGAAAAAGGTCGGGTTAACCCCGCCTTTTTCTTTTTTTGTTGAAAAAACCTCCTGTTTTGGTGCTTGACGTGGGCCTGACACCGTGGCTTACAATGGCTCATGTCAGGGAGGCGATTAATTGAGAGACTTATCTATTCAGCAAAAAGAACGAAGAAATTTCACATTGTTCGTTACCGGAAGAGCTCTTTCAGCCCTTGTGTCCTCTGTCTATACCTTTGCTGTGGGGCTGTATGTTTTAAAACTGACCGGATCCGGCCTGTCCTTTGCCATTACCCTCTGTCTTCAAATTCTTCCTACGGTAGTCATCGGCCCATTTGCGGGTATTTTAGCCGATAAATTCAATAAAAAGGTGCTGGCGGTTTTCACCAATACCTTTTGCGGAGTGCTCCTAATCGGTTTGTTTTTGCTTACGGAAAACGGGTTGGACATAAAAGGAATTTATGGGGCCACTTTACTGCTTTCTGTGGCTCAAGCACTCTATAACCTGTGTATCAGCTCGGCAATACCTCATATTGTTTCAGAAAGTAACCTTTTGAAGATAAATTCCACTGCCAAAATCGTTGATGCAGTATCGGCAATAGCAAGTCCAAGCATAGGAGGCATTTTATATGCTGTGGCAGATATAAGGTATTTTGTCCTTTTTAACGGCATTGCCTTTTTACTGACAGCATTAACCGAGTCCATGATTCAATTCCGTTTATTTGAGAGAGAGAAAGCTGAAAAAAAGAAATTAGAGCTAAAAAGGGATTTTATAGAGGGTGTTTCTTATATAAAGGCCACACCGTGGATTCGAAAGGCCCTGATGTACTTTCTGGTGTTCAACCCGGTCTTTGCCTTGAGCTACGGGGTTCCCGTACCTTATATCCTTAACAATGTTTATGCTTTACCGGCTCAAACCTATGGTATCCTGCAGTGTTTTATGCCTTTGGGAATGATTGTGGGGGCTCTTATGGTAAAAAGAATCATGGCCGCCTGTTCCTATGACAAATTAATGGCTGCCATTGGTGTCTTTTCAGCCGCGGGACTCCCCCTGCTTGCCTTGCCGCCCATGCTGAAAAGCTTTGTGCCATTGGCCGCGGCCATACCTTTTTATGGCGTTTTCATGATATTTTTCGGAATCATTGTGTCCTTAATCGACATTCCCTTTTTCAATGAGTATCAGACAAGGGTCCGGGAGGATATACGGGGACGTGCCCTCAGTATCAGCTTGAGCTGTGTTAAAATACTTACGCCTATGGGCTATATACTGTCAGGAATACTAATTGAAAGGATTCCGGCCTTTTGGCTGCCCCTCATGGGCGGCGGTACCATAGCTTTGTTCATGGCAGGCGTTCTTCGCAGAAAAGATAAAAAGCAGGACAGCCGGCCTGAATAAACCGGCTGTCCTGCTATAAAAAATCCTCGGATAGCGGGATTTAAAAGCTTATGGCCAGACAATTGGTATAGGGTGTGGGAAGTTTTTCGGGAAGCTTGACTGTGAGGATGCCAAAGCTTTGGGCAAAGCTGACCTCACCATGGCCCAGAAGCCTCACGGATTTTACCTGATCCTTTTCCGACAGGCTCTTCAGAACAGCTATACCGTTTCCCGATGCCCTTAGCATAAAGGCGTATAGGGTTCCGTCCTTCTGGACAAACCGGAAATCGGAAGCGTTCCATTCCACGGCGCTTTCCTGGAAGCCGTTTATAACAACGCGGCTGTCGCCCTCGCCGGATATGCGCCAGGGCCGGGTGGCGTAAACCCCTTCTCCGCATATTTTGAACCAGTCTGCCAGACCTTCCAGGATAGAGTCGGTCTCCCTATCCAGAGAGCCGTTGGGAAGCTGGAGAATGTTCAAAAGCAGAGTCCCGTTCTTGGATATGATATCCACCAGCATTTCAATAATGTGCCCGGGTTTCTTAAAGGGTTGCCTTACATCGTAAAACCAG
>JAEXPO010000178.1 GCA_023446675.1 Bacillota bacterium
GAGTATAATAGCGCTTTTCCAAGGGACACTCCTTCCAAAGTTCCGGCATATAGAGCCTTCAGGCCCTTTATTTGCATTTCTAAGGCCCACTATGACAGCAGCTGCCTTCACTCTTTCCCATCCCGAATAAGCCTGGGAGTCTTTATTTCCCGCAGCATTTGAGCCAGGGCCTTTGAATCGGCGGGAAGCTGAGGCAGAAGGATTCCACCCCGGGCACCATCCTGAACCTGGTGGAAATCCGAGCCCGAAACCTGAATTTTATCAAGACTTGTGGCATGGGCCAGAGCTTTGTCATTATAGGAATTGTGCCTTGGATTTCCGTTATATACCTCAAAGCCGTCCATAATGGCATCGTATACCTTGGTAATCATAACCCTGTAGGGATGAGCCTGAAGAAGCACCAGGCCCCACTTGTCCGCCAAAGGCCTCAGCTCCTTTTCGGAGGAATAGCAAAGGTCCTCATGATCATAAAGAAACTTCTCGTCCAGGCCATAAACAAGAATATCGTTATTGGTTCCCTTAAAGGTAAATTCCATGCCTAAAAGAACCTTTAACCCCAGCTTGTCCCCTTCCTCCAGAGCAGCACGGTAGCCTTTAAGCCAGCGGTCAATTATTTTTTTCCAGGACTTGATTTGAAAGCTCTCAATAATGGGGCAGGTAAAATGGTCTGTAATGACAACCCCGTCATAGCCAAATTTTTTGTACAGGCCGACGCCTTCTCTGGCGGAAACCTGCCCGCAGGGGCTGACCTCGCTTGTGTGCATATGTAGTTCGATGCGGTAGTCCTTCACATTTCTCACCTTTCTTCATGCTGTGCGCAGTCTGCTGTGGCTTAATGCCGTTAAAACCAGCCTAAAAGTCTGGGGCCAAACATAAAACATACGAAGACCAGGCCTGCAAGGCTGGCCTTTCCATCCAGGGCCGTAAATTGAATTTGCTTGAGCCGGGTTCTTCCCTTGCCGCCCCGGTAGCATCGGGCTTCCATGGCTTCTGCCAGTTCCTCCGCCCGCTTGAAGGCGCTGACAAAGAGCGGTATTAAAACAGGAATAAAGCTTTTAACACGGCTTAAAAGACTTCCTGTATCAAAATCCGCCCCTCTGGAGGCCTGAGCTTTCATAATACGCTCCGTCTCCTCCATCAGCGTGGGAATAAACCGTAGGGCAATGGACATCATCATGGCAATTTCATGGGCCGGCAGGCCAATCCGCTCAAAGGGCTTAAGCATGCGCTCAAGGCCGTCGGTTAAGGACATGGGAGTGGTGGTAAGGGTCATAAGTGATCCAATGACAATAAAGATTACCAGGCGAAAGAAAAGCTTTAAAGCTAAAATAACGCCTTCATAGGTGACCTTAATGAAGCCAAGCTCAAAAAGAGGCGTCCCGCCTACAAAAAGCATATTGAGCACCGCTGTGATACCTAAAATGAACAGGAGGGGCTTGATGCCCTTTAGGGATTGCTTCAGGGGTACGCCGCTAACCAAAATAAGTGCCAGCGTAAAAGCTCCCAGCATCACATACTCCTGCCAGGTGTTTATAAGAAAAGCCACCACCATCAGAATGCCCGTCCAAATCATTTTTGTCCGGGGATCCATTCGGTGGAGGGGAGATTCTCCCGGAATGTATTGTCCCATAGTAATATTGCCAATCATTTAAGAATCTCTCCTTTCTTTAGCCGCTTCCCTTAGTGACAGAAGATAAGCTTCCGCTTCCTTAACCGTTAAAACCGGGTCAGGAACCTTGTAGCCCTTTTCCTGAAGCCTGAAAAACAGCTCCGTGATGCTTGGCAGCTCCAGTCCGAAAGCCCGTATATTGCCCTTCCTTGAAAATACCGCAGAAGGTGTATCACAGGCAGCCAGTCTGCCGTTATGCATGACCGCGATTCGGTGACAAAAGGCCGCCATATCCTCCATATTATGAGAAATAATTAGAATAGTGGTTCCTTTTTTCCTGTTCAAGTCGGACAAAAGGGCAAAAACCTCACGGCTGCCTTTCGGATCCAATCCCGCCGTAGGCTCATCAAGAATGAGGACGGAGGGCTCCATAACCAGTACGCCGGCAATAGCCACTCGGCGCTTTTGGCCTCCCGACAGCTCAAAGGGCGACTTTTCGAGAAGCTCAGGGCCAAGTCCCAGGCTTTCGGTAACCTCAAAAATACGCCGCTTCATTTCCTCCTCCGACAAGCCAAGCTTTGTAAGCCCGAAAAGGATATCCTTATAGACGGTTTCCTCAAACAATTGATGCTCCGGATACTGAAAGATAAGCCCTACCCTGCGCCTGAGCTCCTTTAAGGTCTTTCCGGCTGCTTTAAGTCCATCTACCTCCAGGAAACCGGAGGAAGGCTTTAAAAGGCCGTTCAGGTGCTGTACAAGGGTGGATTTGCCCGATCCGGTGTGGCCGATTATGCCCAGAATCTCGCCTCTTTCCACCGTAAGGCTGACATTGTCCAGAGCCTTTTTTTCGTAGGTGGTGCCGGGCATATAAATATGGGTAAGCTCCCTTAAACGTATAATGGCGTTATCTTTTTTACCATTCTTATCAGCGAAGGCTTTGTCCATCGGCTCTTCCTGTGTTACCTTGCTTGTAGGTGTGTCTTTTTTCAAAGAAGAGACACTCATACGGCTCAAAAGGTCTTCAAAAACCTTTTCACCCTCATCCAGATCAATGGGCACCTTAGGAAAGCTTATCCCCCTGTGCTTCAGCTCATGGGCAAGCAGGGATACCTGGGGCACTTCAAGACCCAGGCCTCTTACTGAGGACACATTTTCAAAAAGAGACTCCGGCGTCCCCTCCAGGGCAAGCTGCCCCTCGCTCATCACCAATACCCTATGGGCCTGTGCCGCTTCATCCATATGATGGGTTATGAGAATGAGGGTTATTCCTTTCTCACGATTGAGCTTTCTTAAAACGCCCATTACCTCCCGGCGTCCCGCCGGGTCCAGCATGGAGGTGGCTTCGTCCAGAATAATACATTTAGGCGCCATGGCTAAAATGCCTGCTATGGCAACTCTCTGCTTTTGTCCTCCGGATAGAAGGTGAGGTGCGCGGTTAAGATTTTCCGTCATTCCCACATAGCTTAATGCGCTGTCGATACGGGAGCGTATTTCATCGGGAGGCACACCCAGGTTTTCCGGTCCAAAGGCCACATCCTCTTCCACAGTGGTAGCCACCATTTGGTTATCCGGGTTTTGAAATACCATGCCCACACTTTTCCGAATATCCCATAGAAGCTCTCCGTTTTGAGTGTCCATACCGTCGACTATGACAGTACCCTCCTGAGGAATTAATAGCGCATTCATAAGGCGGGCAAGTGTGGACTTACCCGAGCCGTTCCGGCCAAGCACCACCAGAAATTCGCCTTCCCTTACCGCTGCTGTTACTCCGTTAAGGGCTCTTATACCACTATCCTGCTCTTCTCCCAGGCCATAGTCATAAACTACCTGGGAAATACTAATGATATCCTTCATTTTATGTCACTTCTGGAAAGCCTATAACTTTCCGGGCACTTTCTTAAAGGTTAAATTCAGCTTAAATGCTTCGCTGCAAATACTTAGAAAATCGTGGATTTATGCATTGAAACACTTTACCAGTGCATTTTGCATGAAATCCATGATTCTCCCAATGTAAATTAATTATTAAACTATAAAAAGAGGTTTTTTGCAGCAGACTTAAAAATAAACGAAAGAGACCGGGGTTGCCCCGATCTCCTCAATACGCTTACAGCTCAAAATTAAACGAGCTCAAGAACAACTATTTCTGCACCGTCGCCTCTTCTTGCACCAAGCTTGTAGGTGCGGGTATAACCGCCCTTTCTGTCCTTGTACTTGGGTGCAATCTCATCCAAAAGCTTGTTTGTGAGACTGATGCTGTTGCCCTTCTCATCTTTGACCTTGTAGACCCAGTTCATGATCTGGCGTCTTACAGCAAGCCTGGAAGGAGCGTCAACGGCTTTAAGCTCCGTCTTTGTCTCCCTCTCAACTACCTCATACTTGTTACCGTTCTTGGAGGTAGCGGATTTTAAAACCTTACGGCCCTTGCTGTCAAGAGCGGCCGCACTGACGGTCACCTGCTTGGAAGTGAAATTATCACTTTCCTTGATAGCCAGAGTGAGAAGCTTGTCAAAAATGCTTTGAACTTCTTTGGCTCTGGTTTCGGTGGTCTCTATGCGTCCATGCTGGATCAGAGAAGTTACCAGGCCCTTAAGCAGCGCTTTACGCTGATCCGTAGGCCGTCCTAATTTCCTCTGTGTCGGCATTTTGTTTCCTCCCCTGAAAAGTGTGTGTTGTGTTTAGTCTTCCGACGGAGCTAATTTAAGAGTGAGGGCCTCGAGCTTCTGAACCACTTCTTCAAGTGACTTTCTGCCAAGGTTTCTCACCTTCATCATTTCGTCTTCCGTTTTACTGATGAGATCCTCCACCGTGTTGATACCCGCCCTCTTAAGGCAGTTGTAAGAACGTACGGAAAGATCAAGCTCCTCAATGGTCATTTCAAGGATCTTATCTCTTGCCGGTTCGCCCTTCTCAACAAGAATTTCGGTGTTCTTTGCCCTGTCGGTAAGGTTGATAAAGAGGTTGAGATGATCGCTCAAAATTTTGGCGCCAAGGCTGATGGCCTCATCCGGCGCAATCGATCCGTCGGTCCATACTTCTATGCTCAATTTGTCATAGTCTGTAACCTGGCCTACACGCGTGTTCTCAACAGTGTAATTAACCTTGTTCACAGGTGTATAGATGGAATCCACCGGAATAACGCCTATGGGCTGGTTGGGCAGCTTGTTCTTTTCAGCGGAAACATAGCCGCGGCCATGATTCACATTGATTTCCATAAAGAACCTGCTTGTTCCGTTAACCGTCGCAATATGCAAATCCGGATTCAAAATCTCAACATCGGAATCCGCTTTGATATCCGAAGCCTTAATTTCGCCATCACCCTCGTAATCAATGTACAAGGTTTTTGATTGCTCGCTATGAAGCTTCAAGCGCAGTGACTTAATGTTAAGGATGATTTCAGTAACATCCTCAACAACGCCGGGAACCGTGGTAAACTCATGCAGAACACCGTCAATCTTTATCGATGTGACAGCAGCTCCGGGAAGAGAAGAAAGCAATATCCTTCTCAAAGAGTTGCCCAGGGTTGTGCCGTAGCCCCTCTCAAGAGGTTCTACGACAAATTTACCATAAGCATTGTCTTCTGCACTGTCTACACATTCAATTCTCGGCTTTTCCATTTCGATCATCAGCCAACCCTCCTTGGGCTATTTAATAGATGAGGGTAATCGTCCATTTGTGATTACTTGGAGTACAACTCAACGATGAGGTGTTCCTGAACATTGAGATCAATATCCTCTCTCGTCGGTAATGCAACAACTCTACCCTTTAAGTTCTCCTGATCTACTTCAAGCCATTTTGGAACGACCTTGGAACCTGTAATATCAAGAATTTCCTTGAAGCGAACAGATTTCTTTGCGGTCTCGCTTACGCTGATGGCTTCACCGGTCTTAACAAGGTAGGAAGGAATATTCAAACGCTTTCCGTTTACCTCGAAATGACCATGGGTCACAAGCTGACGAGCTTCGGCACGGGTTGTTCCAAATCCCATTCTGTAAACAACGTTGTCGAGTCTCAATTCAAGTAACTGCAACAGATTTTCACCTGTAATGCCTTTTTTACGAGCAGCCATTTCAAAATATTTTCTGAACTGGCTTTCAAGGATTCCGTAGAATCTCTTTGCTTTTTGCTTTTCACGAAGCTGAATGCCGTATTCGGACAGCTTCTTCTTCTGCGCGCCATGCTGGCCCGGAGCATAAGCCCTTCTGCCGATAGCACATTTATTTCCGTAGCATCTTTCACCCTTGAGAAAAAGTTTTTGACCCTCTCTGCGGCAGAGCTTACAAGATGCACCCGTATATCTTGCCATTGGTTCTTACACCTCCACTAAACTCTTCTTCTTTTAGGCGGTCTGCATCCATTGTGAGGAATAGGGGTTACATCTTTAATAAGATTAACCTCAAGTCCTGCAGCCTGAAGTGCGCGAATAGCCGCCTCACGGCCGGCGCCGGGTCCTTTCACATAAACCGAAACCGTCTTTAAACCATGCTCCATCGCAGCTTTTGCAGCTGTTTCAGCAGCGGATTGCGCGGCAAAGGGGGTGCTCTTTCTGGAGCCTCTAAAGCCCAATCCACCTGCGCTTGCCCATGACAGGGCATTTCCCTGGACGTCGGTTATGGTGACAATGGTATTATTAAAGGAAGAACGGATGTGGGCTGCGCCCCGCTCAATATTCTTTTTTTCCTTTTTCTTCCTTGTTCTTCTTACAACCTTACCTGCTGCCATTTATCGTTCGACCTCCCGATTACTTCTTCTTGTTGGCAATGGTCTTCCTTGGACCCTTCCTGGTACGAGCATTGGTCTTTGAACGCTGACCACGCACCGGAAGTCCCATCCTATGCCGGATTCCACGGTAACACCTGATTTCAACAAGGCGCTTTATA
The DNA here is from genome assembly GCA_023446675.1 of Bacillota bacterium. Taxonomy (GTDB): domain Bacteria; phylum Bacillota; class Clostridia; order DSM-8532; family DSM-8532; genus DTU059. Next base: position 6,487 of record JAEXPO010000178.1, read on the forward strand.
TTCAGAGCAATCTCTCTTCTGAGGTCGCCTTCTACAGTATACGCTTTTTCAATTATTTCACGGAGCTTGTTGGTCTCATCGTCTGTGAGATCCCTAACCCGTGTATCGGGATTAATTCCCGTCTTAGCCAGTATCTCGTTGGAACGGGTTCTGCCTATTCCGAAGATATACGTAAGGCCAATCTCTACTCTTTTTTCTCTTGGCAAGTCGACGCCTGCAATACGAGCCAAATGACTACACCTCCGAACGGTATTTGTTTGTATGGCTTTTTCTCATTGGGGTATTTTAAGTAGCTAAATATATATTAAAGAGTCCTGTACTTGCCCTACGCTATTGGGTAGCGAAAGGAGCTCAGCCGCTATACAGGCATCCTGTTTGGCGCATACTCGTTCCATGAAAAGTCAGAAGAACGAGCGTGGCTTTTCTATCAGCCCTGTCTCTGCTTATGCTTGGGATTCAAGCAAATAACCATAACACGGCCTTTTCTGCGAATGATTTTGCACTTTTCGCAAATCTTCTTAACAGACGGTTTGACTTTCATTTCATTGACCCTCCATTCCTGCAGATCTTAACTTAAAGGTTTTTTATTTACCTCTCCAAGTGATTCTGCCGCGGGTAAGGTCATAGGTTGACATTTCCACGGTCACTTTATCACCGGGCAATATGCGAATATAATTCATTCGGAGCTTGCCGGAAATATGCGCAAGTATAACATGTCCATTGACAAGCTTGACCTTGAAATTGGCGTTGGGGAGTGCCTCCAGCACAACACCCTCAAGTTCGATTACATCTTCCCTTGCTTCCTTTTGCTCTCTTGACAAGTTCCAGCCCCTCCTTAAGGTTATACGCTTACTTCTTCATCCATATAGCGTTGGATTGCAGCCCTTAGATCAGCATTACCGGTGGGACTCCCTGAAATAGGCCTTTCACCATGACCCCAGGCGCTTTTACCTGTAATCATCAGATGCTTAAGCTTTTTTTTCTTGGGATTTTCCACTAAACGCAACTTTCCATCTGCTATAAGCACATGGTCATCGTCGCATCTATCCACGACTATGAATAAGCGCGATTTATCTCTGCCTGCTTTTGACCAGACAAACCGGCCAATGATGGCATTCGCCTCATTCATCCCGTTCACGTACCTGCCGCCTTCCTTTTTTCTCGGTTGAACCGCACCAATTATATATTCTATATGAATTTTATCTCTTTTTCAAGATTGTTAACCGTTTTCATGATTTTTAATATAATTTCGTTAATATTTCCGGGCCATTTGGTGTAACTGCAAGAGTATTCTCATGATGAGCGGACAATTTTCCGTCCTGAGTCACCACGGTCCACTTATCTTCCAGCACTTTAACCTGCCAGGTACCCACATTTACCATAGGCTCAATTGCAAGTGTCATGCCGTTGGATAGGCGGATTCCCCTTTCCCTTGTAACATAATTGGGGATTTGGGGTTCCTCATGCATTTCCGTTCCAATGCCATGGCCTACGAAATCCCGAACAATGGAATAGCCTCTTTCCTCTGCGTAAGCCTGAATAGCTGCGGAAATATCCCGAATACGATTACCCTCTATTGCCTGGGCCATCCCACGGTTGAAGGATTCCTCCGTGTGATAAATCAAATCGGCAGCTTCCTTAGCTATTTGCCCCACCGGATAGGTCCTTGCCGCATCGCCATGAAAACCTTCAAGAATGGCACCGATGTCCACGCTTATAATGTCCCCCTCCTGAAGCACCTGATCCCCTGGAAGTCCATGTATCACAACATGATTCACCGACGTACAGACAGCGCCAGGAAAGGCGATGCCCCCATGGGCACAGGGTACTCCTTTAAAGGAAGCAATAGCGTTACAACGTTTAATGACTTCCTCTGCAGCCCGGTTCAGTTCCTTTGTGGTCACACCCGGAGCAATCAGTTCCTCAATGCGCTTATGGGCCAGCATAACAACCTCGCCCGCTCTTCGCATTTTATCCAATTCTCTCTTGGATTTAAGAAAAATCATTCTTCTCTGCCTTCTTTATTTAATATCACAGGGCTTCAAGCTTAGCAAGAATTTCCCGGGGCGTCTCCTCAATGGG